>CAYUGW010000743.1:0-2202 GCA_964444245.1 uncultured Blastocatellaceae bacterium
CCGAACTTAGAGAAATTTCAACCGGACATTTTTCAGCGTGTATTCGCACCGTCGGCTATGAAACCGCAACGGCTATCGGTTAAATAATTGAAACGTATCCAAAGATTTCGGCGTAGTAATTGGCACAAATCAAAATATTTGTATCTTTTTCGGTTTTTCAAAAAAGGAAAAATTTAATTGGGGGAATACTATGAACGAAGAAAATGAAAATTTAACGGAACAAAACGAAAGCGATTGGCAAGCGCCGCCGCTTCCCGAAGAAATCTTAAGAGAAGAAGTCGAACCGCCGCAAATGTCGGAGGCGGCGACGCTCGGAAATATATTTATCGAGCCGGGCAACACTTTTGAGGATTTGCGCCGAAAACCGCGTTTTATTATGGCGGGAATAATACTTTGCCTGCTTGGTTCGATCTTTATGATTTCATTTACCACGCGAATGGGCGATGAACGCTATGAAAGATTTTTTGCGGAACAGATTGAAAATAGTCCGGGAGCGGCAAATGCTACCCCCGAACAAAAGCAAATGCAAATAAGTTTTACTATGACCATTACAAAGGTTGTAACTTATGCACTTCCCGTTTTTATAATCATCGTTTTTCTGATCGGAGGTTTGCTGTATTGGCTGGGTGCGAAGGCAATGGGCGGAACGATGACTTTTCTGCAGGGAGTTTCGGTTTGGATTTATTCGTCTTTCCCGCCGGCAGTCGTTTCATTCGTTGCAAATATGATTGTTTTGTTTTTGAAATCTCCGGATGACATTGACATCGCCGCAAGCCAGAGAGGAAGTTTGATTCAATCGAATCCTTCTTTTTTTATTGACGGTAAAGAAATGCCTGTGGTCGCAACTCTGCTCAGCACTTTCGATTTCTTTGTAATCTGGGGTTTGATTTTAGCCGCTATCGGGCTTCATAAAACCGGAAGAATTTCAAAAGGTTCAGCCTGGGCAATTGTCTTGATTCTGGCTTTGATCGGAATAACCTGGCGCGTGATTTCATCTTTATTAAGCGGAAATCCGAGTTAGAGTTAAACCGGGGATTTCATTTTAAGGTCGGGCGGTTTGATTTATTTCAATTAAACCGCTCGACTTTTTTTATATCAAAAAAACTTAACGCATCTGCTTGACCTATAAGCAAATTCAATGGCATTCTTTTTTATTAAGTGCTTCCGATAACCGAACAAGAAAATCCCGCATCGGCAGATATTGATAAACTGCCGACGCTCGATGCGCTTCGTATTATAAACGCCGAAGACGCAAAAGTTGCACTTGCGGTTGAAAAGGTATTGCCGGAAATCGCCGAAGTAGTCGAAAAAATCGTCGAACGATTAAAAAACGGCGGACGGCTTTTCTATATCGGAACGGGAACGAGCGGCAGACTCGGCGTTTTGGACGCGAGCGAGATTCCGCCGACATTCGGCGTTTCTTATGATTTGATTCAAGGTATCATCGCCGGCGGCTTTGACGCGCTTTACAAAGCGACCGAAGCGAGTGAAGACAATTTCGAACAAGGCGCGCTTGATTTGCAAACACGCGGTTTAACGGAAAAAGATGCGGTCATCGGCATTGCCGCTTCCGGCAGAACGCCCTACACAATCGGTGCAGTTCGATTTGCCAAAAAACTCGGATGTTTTACGGCTTGCATCGCTTGCGTTCCCGAATCCGAACTTACAAAAGCGGTCGAAGTCCCGATTGTCGCGGTCGTCGGTGCGGAAGTAATCACGGGTTCGACGCGGATGAAAGCCGGAACGGCGCAAAAAATGATCTTGAATCTGATTTCAACCGCTGTGATGATCCGGCTCGGCTATGTTACGGGAAATCGGATGACGAATGTAAAATCCTCGAATATCAAACTCAAAGAAAGAAGTTTGCGGATTTTGATGGCGGAAACGGATTTAAGCGAAGACGAAGCAAAAGATTTAATGAGTAAAGCGAACGACGATTTGCGGGTTGCGCTTGTGATGCAAAAAGCAAACGCGAATTTTGAAACGGCTGAGAAAACTCTGAAAGAAACGGATTTCGTGGTTGAAAATGCGATTGAATTAGCAAAGAATTGAGTTAGAATGATTTGGTTTTAACTGCAATGAATTGCCGTCTGCTTTAGCTGACGGAAAAAGTTTGTTTATTCAAACAGGCTTTAGCCAAAATATATAAAAAATGAAAAATTCCGTATTGCTTTAGCTAAAGCTCTAAGGATGATTGATTAT
>CAYUGW010000744.1:0-2199 GCA_964444245.1 uncultured Blastocatellaceae bacterium
AAATAAATTAAAGTTTAATTTACAAACTTCTCAAGCTGTTAATATGCGAACTATTCGTTAAATCTTTCGCGCAATTGATTTGCCCTGCATAAATTGCAAAAGATATTCGCGTCCGCCGGCTTTTGAATCCGTGCCGCTCATATTGAAACCGCCGAACGGGTGTACGCCGACGAGTGCGCCCGTGCATTTGCGGTTCAGATAAAGATTTCCGACGTGAAAATCGCGTCTGGCGCGTTCGAGATTTTCCTCGCTTGCCGAATAGACCGATCCCGTCAAACCGTATTGCGTTCCGTTGGCAACTTCGAGAGCCTCGTCGTAATTTTGTACTTTAATTACGGCAAGAACCGGCGCGAAAATTTCTTCCTGTTCGATTGTCGCTTTCGGTGCAACGTTGTCAATAATCGTCGGTTCGATATAAAAACCGTCCGCATCGTTGCCTTTTCCGCCGAAAATAATATTGCCGCCTTCCTGCACGCCTTTTTTGATATATTCGGTCGCTTTATCAAACGATTTTTGATTGATCACCGCTGCCATATTAGTATCAGCATCGGTCGGTTCACCGATTCTCAAATTTTTCGTCAGCGCGACGATTTTTTCCATAAACTCATCGTGAACTTTTTCGTCAACGATCAGACGCGAACACGCCGAACATTTCTGCCCTTGAAAACCGAACGCCGCCGCGACCACGCCGCTTGCCGCTTCGTCAAGATTCGCGTCTTCCGCGACGACAATCGCATCTTTTCCGCCCATTTCCGCGACGACGCGCTTCATCCAGTTTTGTCCTGTCCGCGTTTTCGCCGCTTCTTCGTAGATGTGCAGACCAACCGCTTTCGAACCGGTAAACGATATAAAACGCGTTTTCGGATGCTGAACCATCAATTCGCCGACCTTCGCGCCGCTTCCCGCCAGAAAATTGACAACGCCGTTCGGAAGTCCAACTTTTTCCAGAACTTCCATAAATTTATATGCGATCACGGGCGAATCCGGCGAAGGTTTCAGAACGGTCGTGTTTCCGCAAACGACCGCCGCCATCGTCATTCCAGCCATAATCGCCAGCGGAAAATTCCACGGCGGAATGATCGCGCCGACGCCCAAAGGAATATATTCAAATTCGTTTTTCTCGGCATACGGCGAAGGCGTAATCGGCTGTTCGCCCGCCCAGCGCAGCATTTCGCGCCCGTAAAATTCGAGAAAATCAATCGCTTCCGCCGTGTCGCCGTCGGCTTCCGCCCACGTTTTCCCGACCTCGAAAACCATCCACGCCGAATAATAATGTTTGTCCTGCCGGATTATATCGGCGGCTTTGAAAAGATATTCGACTCTTTCTTCCGCCGGAACGTTGCGCCACGTTTCAAACGCTTCGGTCGCCGCGTCAATCGCTTTACCCACAAGACTTTCCGCATCAATATCGGCATCCGAAAATGCCCCGACGATCTCTTCTTTTTTTGAAGGATTAACGCTGTAAAAATGCGCTCCCAATTCGATTTTTTTGCCGTCAACGATCACCGGATATTCGCGCCCGAGTTCACCTCTGACTCTTTCAATCGCGTCTTCCATCGCCTTTTTATTTTCCGGCTTTGAATAATCCGTAAATTCTTCGTTTTTAAATTCGTCTAAAGTTCTTTGTGTTTGCATAATTTTATTATTTTAATTTTTGTAATTTATTCTGCGGAATCATTAAATTCAGTATTGTAAAATTCCACTTTTCCACATTTTAGACACCTGAAAGAATCTAATTTTAGAATATCTTCATCAATGTCCGCCCAGGCTCCCAGCAATAATTCCCAACCACCTTGCATTCCGCCCGTTCTGAACGGAATCCGCCCAACATATTCAAGATAAATATCACAGCGATAACATTTTGGTTTATCCATATTTCATACCGATTTTTCGTTTTTCCGTATTTTTTCAAGTTTGGGCTTAATTTTTTCCAAATGTATTTATGTTTGCTAATTTATTCAAATAATTTTCTTTTATTTTCATTAACTTTAACAGAGTTTCACAATGGTTTAAAATGGCATTAATATCCTAAATATTTGTGATATTATAGCTTAAAATTTTATGATTTTTGAGTCGGATGAACAAAGATAAAAAATTTAATTTGGAAATAACCGAAGAAGATTATGAAAAAGGCTTAAAAAAAGGCTGGACGGATGATGATATGCTCAAACCCGGAATTTACAAAGTCCGCCGCGCCAC
>CAYUGW010000745.1:0-2196 GCA_964444245.1 uncultured Blastocatellaceae bacterium
AACGAAACGGCTTGAATGGCATTGTAAATCTGTTGAAAAACGGGGGTTACGCCGGCGCTGGGAAATGTCCGAAGTACGCGGTCGCGGGCGGATGCGGCGTAATATTCATCGGAAATGCGCGTCATATTTGCTAAAACCTGTCCGTATTTTGCCTGCCGCGCCGGAGCGGCTTTTACCCAGTCGGCAAATGCCGCTTCTTCCGCTTTTCTTTTATTAACAAAATCGGCGCGATTAATCGCCACGACATTTCCTTCATAAACCTTGACCGCGTTATTTAAACTAAAAATCTGGTCTTGCAGTTTTATGCGTTTTTCTTCGCTTTCTTCGCTCGCTTTCTGTAAAGCCTCGGTCCACACCCGCAAATAACCGGAAAGGAACGGAAAATTCACATTTTGCGAATAATCAACCGATTGACTTTCGCGGTAGCGCGTCGTGCCGCCCGGATAACCGAGAACGAAAACGAAATCGTCGGTATCGAGACCGTCGAGCGAAATCGTCAGATGTTTTTTCGGTTTGAACGGAACATTATTCGGCGAGTATTCCGCAAAACTTCCGTCCGGCGCGGTGTATGCCCGCATAAACGTAAAATCGCCTGTGTGCCGCGTCCATTCGAAATTATCGGGATCGCCGCCGAAAAATCCGATGTTCTGCGGCGGCGCGTATGTAACGCGAACGTCTTTTATTTCCTGCGTTTCGTAAAGAAAATAAAAGAAACCGCTGTTTAACGCTTGAACGCGAACGGTCGAATTCGGCGTTTTGGCTTTTTCCTGCGCTTCGAGAGTTTCGATGTTTTTCTTGATCGCATTTGCTTTTGCGTCGCCGCTTAAATTCGCCGTGCCGCTTAAAATTTTGTCGGTCACGTTTTCAACACGTTTGGTCAAAAGAAGCGTAAAACCTTTTGCCGGAAGTTCGTCTTTGATCGAATCGGCTTTATAACCTTCTTTGGCATAATCCATTTCCGGCGTTGAAGCCGAAACGAGCGCGTCGAAGGCAACGTGATGATTGGTTAAAATCAAACCGTTGGCAGAAACGAATTCGCCCGTTCCGAAACCGCCGCTGGCGATATTGACGCGCATAATTGCATCGGAGAGCGAAACGCCGTTCGGATTGTAAATATCAATCGGTTTGATTTTTAAGCCTCGTTTTTGCAAGTCAAGCCCGCTGATCTGATCGGGCGTGAACATTCCTTCATCGAGCTTGACGGCAAACGCAAAAGACACCGAACTCATTGACACGGCAAACATTAATAAAACGGTCGAAAAAATATTTAACTTTAAGCGCATAGATTTTATAGATTCCTTTTTATTTGGATTTGTAAACTGCTTTTGATTTTTAGATTTTACTGGAAAACCCGAAAAAAGTCTTTTCCGGTCAAATTTCAAAATAAAAAGTGTGCCGAGATTTCGGCACACTTTTTATTTTTCGGTTGCTAATTTTAACTATTGTTTCAATTCAGTCGGTTCGGGCGGCAGAAAACGTCGCGGATTGATTGCCTTTTCACCGAGACGCAGTTCGTAATGAAGATGCGGTCCGGTCGAGCGTCCGGTCGAGCCGACCAAGCCGATCATTTGTCCGCGTTGAACGGTTGCTCCGTTTTCAACTTCCACTTTGGAAAGATGCCCGTAGCGGGTTGATAAACCGTTGCCGTGATCGATTTCGATCATATTTCCGTAACCGCCTTGCCAGCCGGCTTTAACGACCGTTCCGTTTGCCGGAGCGACGATAATGTCGCCGCGGTTGCCGTCAATATCCATTCCGGCGTGAAATTCGTAGGAACGTCCGCCGAACGGATTGCGGCGAAAACCGTATTCATTGTTGATTTTGCCGAGATGCGACCACATTGTCGGCAAAAATGCCGGATTGCTTGTGGTTTCAATGACGCGAAGCTGCTGCTCCATTTCGGTTTCTTCATTTTCGGATTCGATTGTTAATTGAAATTCCGAAGAAGGTCCGCCGCTGTTGATCGTGTATTTTTCAGCAGAATCTGGGCGGTCGTAATTGAATGATTGCGGTTTGTTTGATCTGGAAGGATTGGCGGCTAGAGTTGTTTGAATCGGATTTATTTGATTATCGGCTAGATTATGATTGCTTTTTATGTATGAAGTAAAACCGAATGAAAATAAACCGATTAGTAAAACTAAACTTGCCGTGCCGCTGTGAATCAGTTTCTTTGAAACCTCGATGCGGCGAATATGA
>CAYUGW010000746.1:0-2196 GCA_964444245.1 uncultured Blastocatellaceae bacterium
TGGCACAGAAGATTTCCCGAATATGAAGGCGAATTTGCGGGCGAGTATTTTCATTCGAAGGATTACAAAAATCCAAACCAATTAAAAGGCAAGCGCGTCTTAATAATCGGCGGCGGAAATTCGGCTTGTGATGTTGCTTCTGAAGCGGCGCGGGTCGGGAAATCCTGCGATCTGAGCCTCAGACGCGGTTACTGGTTTTTGCCGAAAACTCTGTTCGGCAAACCCGTCGCCGAATCGCCGCTGACGCATTTTCCGGTTTTTGTGCAGAGATTTTTTTTGAAATTATTGCTTCGCGCCGTTCTCGGAAAATACGAAGATTACGGTTTGCCGCAGCCCGATCATAAGATTTTTGAAAAACATCCGACCTTAAACAGCGAGCTTCTTCATTATCTGAAACACGGAAAAATAACGGTTCGTCCCGATATTTTAAGGTTTGAAGGAAATACGGTTTATTTTGTTGACGGCGTGAGCGCGGAATTTGACACTGTTGTTTGCGGAACGGGATTTTTTGTCAGTTTCCCGTTTTTGCCGGAAAATCTTGTTCCCGTCAAAAACGGAAATCTGGCGCTTCTTTATGCCGGATGCGTTCTGCCGGAATATAAAAATCTTTATATTATCGGCACGCAGCAAGCGCGTTACGGTTTCGGTCCGCTGATTACTCCGGCAACCAAATTGATAGCGCAAATGGTCGGGATGCAGGACGAAATGGAATTGCCGATCGGGCTTGTGTTGAAAGAATCGGGCGCGAAATTGCCGGAAACGCATCTGGTTAATCCGATTCAGGCGATCAGACAGATGAAAATTGCCGAATTTTTATTGCCGCGTCTGGTAAAAAAAGAGCGGAAATTGCGGAAAAAGTTTGAAGGAAAACGAAATTTGCCGGAGAGTTTTTCGTTTAAAAATCAGACAAACATTGAGTTTTATTGAATTTTAGGATATATTTCACGTTTTCGTATAAAAGTTACGGAAAACGTAAAGTTTTGTAAAGACATCAAACAAGCGTGGTCGGATTTGACCTGATATTTGCACAAAAAACGTCAAAATCATTCTCTGGCATTGATATTGCCTAAGAAAATGGTTGAGGCGCATTTTATCTTTCTCCTCTGTGCCGAACGAGTTTTAACAAAAACGGAGAAAAGTTGAAATGAATTATTTGAAATATACATTAGTTACGCTGGCACTTGTCATCAGTTTTTCGCTGACGGCATCTGCCCAGGAAAAAGAGGAAGAAAAGAAAATTCCCAAACCGAATCCGCCTGTTGTAATCGTTAATCCCGATAAAAGAAGCGATGAAAAACGCCGGGAAGAAGAAAAACGAGGAAACAAGCCCCAGATTTTATTATTTGATTAGACTATTAGAAAAATGAAAGTTTTAAGATATACATTATTAACATTTGCTTTAATTATCGGTTTTTCAATGACTTCGATGGCTCAGAAAGGAAAAAAAGATCCGCCGCCGAAAAAAGATCCGCCGGTGATTGTTCCTAAAGACCGAGATAAACCGAAGGACAAACCGAAAGATAAACCGAAAGATAATCGCGGCAGAAGACCGGAATAGTTATTTTTGGTAAATGATTGAAAACACTAAAAACGAAAAAGCAATCTGAAATTATTTCAGATTGCTTTTTTTTATAAAGTTAAACTCAAATTAAACTGAAGGGCTTTGCGGATTTGCCTCGCCTTCCTCGGAATATTTTATTGTTCCGAGCGTCGAATCGAAATAAAAGAACCGAGTTCCGGTCGCTTGAATTCCTTCGGAAACCTGCGGATTTGCCTTTAAGGTGTACGATGAAGGGTTTGTCCCGGAAGATTCCTGAACAGTCATTATAAAAATATAACCATTAACGACCGGGCTTTCACCGGCAAATTTTTCATCCAGTGAAGCGGATTTGATTAATTCATCAAAATTCGGTGCGAATTTGCCCTGATGTCTTGAGGCGTATTGATTTTGCAGAGTGCGAATCGTCGTCATTGATTGAATTGCAGTCGTTTCGTTTCCGCTTCTGACCATTGATTGCCAGGCGGGAACGCCGACACCGATCAGGAGCGCGATGATCGCAATCACGATCATCAACTCGATCAAGTTAAAACCGCGTTGGTCTTTTAATTTATGGCGTAAATTTTTCATATCGTTTTTAGTTTTCCTCCGGTTGTCTTTCACGAAGAACTTTTAGAGAAGTTTCAAAAAGTTTAGTT
>CAYUGW010000747.1:0-2192 GCA_964444245.1 uncultured Blastocatellaceae bacterium
TATAACTTTCTTCCGCCGCTAAATTTTCCGTTGCGTAAACTGCGTCAGTTTCATTATTCGGATCTCGCTTTACGGTCGGGCTTTTAGTTTCTGTATAGACAATTTTTCTTGCTCTGAAATCCGAATTATTTTGCTGTTTAGCCACAGAAACCGGGGTTTGCGGCTCGGAAATTTTATTATCAACGGTCGAAACAGACGGCGAAATATTTACCGGAGGATTTGAAATTTTTGCAGCATTTTCGACTTTCGGTTTCGGCGCGGTTTTTGCGAGCATTCCGTCAACCGCAGTATTTTTCAAGCCGTAAAGCCCGACAAACAAACCGAATACAATGACTAAACTGGCAAAAGCGAGCGACGAAGGATTGGTCAGCAAAACATAAACGCTGTGCCAGATCGATTTATTTTTGGCTTCGGTTTCAATCGAATTATTGATCTTCGTCCACAGACGCTCGGTCGGCACGAGCGTGTTAAATTCGGTATCGAGCGCGGAAAAGGCAAATTCCAACTGATCTTCGGCTTCGGCAACCGCCAGCGCACACGAATCGCACAGAGCGATATGGTGCGAAATCCGATCTACTAATTCCAGACCGAGTTCGCCGTCCAAAAAAGCTTGAATTGTTCCTTCATCAAAACATTTTTCCGTCATAATTTCTCACTCCCGAATTTGTCGTAATGTCTGACAAACTCTTTGCGGGCGCGTGCAATAAATGTGCCGATGCTCGATTCGTTAAGCGAAAGAGAGTCCGCGATTTCCTTGTATGATAATCCCTGTTTTTTTAATATTAAACAACTTCTCAAAGGCTCTTTTATTTTCTCCAGAGCGCGGTTTATTTCTTTGACCTGTTCGCGCTCTTCGTAATCCGTTTCAACCGATGAAACCGAATGTTCTTCTACCTCTTTGACGTAATTTTCTTCCCGTGTGTTGGCTCTAATGTTTCCGCGAAGCGTATTTTTCGCCACATTGAGCGCGACGCGAATCAGCCACGGGCGAAGCATTTCCTCATTCGTGATCGCGTCCATATTATTATACAGCCGCAAAAATGTTTCCTGCGTAATATCTTCGGCGAGTCCCGCATCGCGGACAACCGAACGCGCGACGCGAAAGACGGTTCGATGGTGAAGCATAAATGCCTCATCAAACTCGATTTGCTGTTTCGTCGCCGTTGCTGCTCCAATTTGGGACATTGCGTCCATTAACATTATTTTTATGCTTTCGCTCATTTATCAGCACTAAAAACTGCTTTCAAACAGTAGAACACCGCGACAAATTATTTTGTGACAGAGAATTTTTACAATTTGATAAAATCCTAATATTCCGTTAAGCAAGCGGTCTTTGACCGCGATTGAATCAATTGCAACTATTCGCGGTCAAAGACCGCTTGCTTAACGGTAAAAAACTTTTTGAATTTTTCAACTTCAAAATAAAAAGGCGCGGCAAAACAGTTCTTCGTGCGTGTTTACAATTCTGCCTGTTTTTATAACGTCAGCAAAGACGGTTTAAGTTTCAGAAAAATTTAATCAAATATAAATCCAACCTCTCGAATGAGATTGATTACGAAAAAATTCAATTGTTTCCTGTTTTAATTCTTCTAACACTTTCCATTCTTTGGGCGCACCTTCCCACCATATATAACGCAATTCTTTTTGATCTTGACGATTAAATAATGAAACTTCGTAGGTTGTTCCATCTAGTTTTATACCTTTTTGTTCAGTTTCATTTGGAATATTCATTCTTGAAAATTTTAGCAATATTTTGTTCGTTTGCTTTTGATCTGGAAAATCTATTTCTTTTTGAATAATCGTTGGTGAAAGTTTCTTTCCGACAAACTTTAAGCGCATTAAAGGATTTTGTGAGATATCCATATCAAAATATTTATTCCATTGAACAACACGAAGTTTGTAATTATTTTGTAGGTTTTCACGATAAATATAATAAATTGTTGGATAACCGAAAGTTACCATTGAGCAAATTTGTAAATCATAATTCTCTATGATTCTGCGAAGAAAAATTTTCGCTTCTTTTTCAACTTCAAAGTATTCAGAATAAACGCCCATCCAATTTCGATCCTTAAAATTTCACGATCTTCGCGCTGTGAATCAATTCGCCCGGTAAGTTTTCCTGATTTTCCGCAGTTATAAAGAATGTATAACTATTTTCCTTTTCGGTAAAGATTTCTTCCAGTTTTTCCGCC
>CAYUGW010000748.1:0-2190 GCA_964444245.1 uncultured Blastocatellaceae bacterium
AGATTCCGAACAAAAAAATTATCAATTATCAGTTATCAATTATCCATTTTCTAATCTCTGTTCGGATAGCCGGTGATTTCCAAATCTTCGCCGTGATTCGTGATTTCGACATCTCGCAGACGCATCGCGCTCGATAAAACCTGTGCGCCTTGTCCGCCGATGGCGGTCGGCGCATCTTTTCCTCCGATGACGAGCGGCGCGATGAAAAAAGTGATTTTATCAATGAGTTTCGCGTCATAAAACGAACCGGCGATTTCCGCGCCGCCTTCGACCAGAACGCTCTGAATATCGCGTCTGCCGAGTTCCTGCAATACGCCGAAAAGATTTCTGCCGCCTTCGGCAATATAGATTACTTCAACGCCTTCGCTGCGCAGATCGGCGATTTTTTCATCGTCGGAGCTATCCGTAAAAACAATCGTCGGCGTTTCCTTCGCCGTTAAAACAACCTGCGAATTCCGGGAAATCCGCAATGAATTATCAAGAATTACGCGCACCAAAGGACGGCGGCGCGTTTTTCCGGAACGATCCGACAGTTGCGGATTATCCACGACGACCGTATTTGCGCCGACCAGAATCGCGTCGTATTCGTGGCGGATTTCCTGAACTCTTTCCCGCGACATTTCGCCCGTGATCCAGCGCGAATCACCCGTTCGCGTGGCAATTCGCCCGTCGAGCGAAATTCCCATCTTTAAATGCACAAACGGTTTTCCGGTTTTATGCCAGTGAATGTATTTTTCGTTTTGTATTTCTGCTTCGTTTCTTAAAATATCGGTCACAACTTCAATTCCCCTTTGCCGCAAAAATTCAAATCCCTTTCCGGCGACAAGCGGATTCGGGTCTTCTATCGGCGCAACAACTCTTTTTATTCCCGCATTAAGCAAAGCTTCGGTGCAGGGCGGAGTTTTACTGAAATGACTGTGCGGTTCGAGCGAAACATACGCGGTCGCGCCTTTTGCCCGCGTTCCCGCTTGATTTAAAGCAATCGCTTCGGCGTGAATTATGTCTTTGAAAATATAACATCCTTCGCCGACAATTTCACCGCTCTTCGCAACGATTATGCAGCCGACCAGCGGACTCGGAGAAACTTGTCCCGTACCTTTTGCGGCAATTTCAAGAGTGCGCCGCATCATTTCCAGATCGAATTGTTTTTGTGTTTCAAAAGACAAGATTTTTTTTGTTTAAAAAGTAAAAATATATCTGCTATTTAATTTGATCGAGCGCGTGAGTTATAACTTTATCTATGTCTTCCTCGGACAAACCCTTAAAATATTTTTCTGCCAAATCTACGCTCGATTCTTCAAAATGCCCTTCGGTTTTAATGACAATTTTCACTTTCTCACCTTCAGCGAGTTCAATTGTGATCGGATTTACCGGCTTGAAAACACCGTCTTCATAAACAGCTTCGATAGTTTGATTCATTACTCGAAACTCCTTTTTTATTTGATTTTATTGAATTTGCGACTCTAGTTACTTTATTTCAATTCCGGCGATTTACGCAACGCCGGTGCGGAGAACCACAAGTGTAAATTCTCTTAGTAAACACAATTTCTGCTTATTTGCCGTCCATTTCAAACTATTTTTTTTTCTTTATCCCGGCTTCATAATCAGCTTTTTTCCAAATCACGAAAACGCCTTCATCCAATGATTTGATGATGTCTGATTGTTTCAACTCAAGAACATAACCTGCACCGTCAAAATCAAAAAATGTCGGACCGATATCGCCCGTTCCGCTCGACCAGAAAATCGTTTGTTTCGCATCGCCTTTTACTGCTTCGAAATCGTAAAAAATCATTGTCAGCGGCGGCATTCCTTCTTTTGCGGGTTTTACTTCACGCTTTCCGATAAATTTAATTGAAAAATCCGGAAATATTAATTCCTTTTTGCCTGTGTAAGAAACCTTCTCACCGTATTTTTTCATTTGATTATCAGTCGCTTTATTCACACTGCAAAAATTCCAAAACATACAAATTAGAAGTAAAGAAATTATTTTCATATCTTAAATCAATTAAATAAACCGTTGACATAATTTTCCGCGTCGAAAACCATCAGATCGTCAACCTGTTCACCGATTCCGACGTAGCGAATCGGCAAGTTTAATTCTTTCGCAATAGCGACGGCGATTCCGCCTTTTGCCGTGCCGTCGAGTTTTGTGAGGACGATTCCGGTTACGTCGGCGACGCGCATAAATTG
>CAYUGW010000749.1:0-2186 GCA_964444245.1 uncultured Blastocatellaceae bacterium
TCGGATTTTTAATTGCCGTCGCGGGGTTGATCTATCTCGTTTTTCCGGGCTTGAGTGCGCCGCCGCTCTTTTTTTCGATTCTGATGAGTTTGGCGGGAATTTCGTGGGGATTTTACACTTTGCGCGGAAAAGGCAGCGCGAATCCGCTTGCCGAGACGACCGGAAATTTTATCCGTACGATTCCTTTTATGATTGTGGCATTTCTGCCCTTTATTTATCGGATAAATTTGTCGGCAAAAGGCGTTTTGTTGGCGGCTCTTTCCGGCGCGATCGCTTCGGGAATCGGGTATGCGGTCTGGTATGCCGCTTTGAAATCTCACACATCGGCACGCGCCGCAATTTTGCAGCTTGCTGTTCCCGCAATCGCGGCAATCGGCGGCGTTGTTTTTTTAGCGGAAACGCTTTCGCTTCGATTAATACTGGCAAGCGGCTTGATCCTGGGCGGAATCGCGCTGGCAGTTTGGGGGAGAAATTACTCAAAATGAACCGAAAACTTTTGATATTAGATATTGATGAAACTTTGATTTATTCGAGCGAAATACTTTTGGAAAACGAGCCGGATTTTCGGGTTGGAATCTTTTATACCTATAAACGCCCATTTTTAAAGGAATTTTTAGAATTTTGTTTTGAAAATTTTGAAGTGGCTGTTTGGACTTCTTCAACTCGAACTTATGCAAAAGAAATTTTAAGAAATATTTTAAATGAAAATCAGAAACTCGAGTTTTTATACAGTCGGGAACGCTGCACATTTTCGTTTGATGAAGAACTACTTGAAAATTTCTATTCAAAAAAATTAACGAAACTCAGAAGAAGAAAAATAAATCTTGAATCAGTAATAGTGATTGATGACAGCCCCGAGCAATGGCGCGACAGCTACGGCAATTTAGTCAGAGTAAAAAAGTTTCTTGGAGAAACCGATGATAAAGAACTGAGCTTTTTGATGAAATATCTTTCAAAACTAAAAAATGCTGAACATATTCGAAGAATTGAAAAAAGAGATTGGAAGAATAGAATTTAATCTTTTCTAAATTCGGCGATCAGCGAATATCTTCGATAAAGTGGTTTGACGGTTAATTTGCCGATGCCTTTTCGCTGCAAATCTTCCAGAAAAGGCAGTAATTCCTTCGGATATTTAACGTGAAATTGCTTGAGCCAGCCTTTCAAGATTTTTTGAAATCCGACCGGCAGATCGGCTTGATCGTAGAAATCTACGATATAGAGCGTCTTTCCCGGTTTCAGATTTTCGAGCGCGTTTTCGATTGATTCGCGCCACGGCGGAATGATCGAAACGGCGTAACTGAAAAACGCGCAGTCGAATTTTTCGCTTAAATCAAAAGTTTTATCAAAGGTGAAATCATCGGCAAGCGCAGTCTGAAGAGTGATATTTTCGATGTTTTTCGCGTCAATTTTCGTTTGCGCGGTTTTGAGCATTTCCGAAGAAGCATCGAGTCCGAAAAAGTTTGTGTTTGGATATTTTCGCGCCAGAATAATCAAATTCCGCGCTGTTCCGCAGCCGATTTCCAAAACATTTTCGCCGCTCGAAATTTTCATTTTTCTGATCAAACGGTCGCGCCCCAGAAGATAATATTTCCGCGTCAGATCATAAAAATACCGCTGATGGCGATACATTTTATCCATTTTCTCGAAAGCACCATTTGGATTTTGGATTTTGGATTTTGGATTTTGGATTTTTTTTGAACTCACGACTTTTTTTAGTGTTTTTCGCTGTATTCGCGCAGGGAATCGGTTGCGGTTTGGCGGATTTTGTTTTGCATAAACGACGACCAGCCGAGCAAAACGCCGGGCAAACCCAACGCTTGTTTCGACCATTTCCAGATGTCGAACGTGTCCGTGTGGCGAAAGATTTTTCCGTCCTTGAATTCAAATTCGGCGTGGATTTCGTTGTGAACTTTTCTACCGGTTTTGCTGAAAAGATAATCTGCCGTCCAATCCGCCGAACCTGTTTTGTCGTTTGCCGAAATGTTTGAAAACTCGATCTTTATATCGCCTTTGCCGCGTTCGATGAGCATTCGCCACATATTTTTCGCGTCCGCGCCTTTTAATAAACCGAACGCCGGATCGGTAAATTCGATTTCGTCGTGATAACACGAAATCATTCCGTCGGCATCGTTTCGAGCGAATGATTCGTAAAATGTTCGGATGATTTGTTCGTTTTCCATTATTTT
>CAYUGW010000750.1:0-2176 GCA_964444245.1 uncultured Blastocatellaceae bacterium
TTGATTTTTGAAAAACTCGATGCTATTGTTTCATCTGTGAAACATATCTCATTATAAAAGGCAGGAAATTAAAATGACACCAGCAGAAAGCACAGAAGAATTTGAAGAAACCGCCAATTTCGCGGACGGAAAATATGAACTTCGTTCGATCAGACAGATTACGGCGGATTTATCAAAACCCGTTGCCAAAAGGCATCTGCGCCTTCGCAAACAGGGCGGCAAGGAAATAAAATATCTCGCATGGCACGATGCGATCAAGTATTTAGATCATTATGCCAGCGGTTGGAATTACGAAATTCGTTCGATTGATTCGGTCGGCGGAAAGTTAATCTTGACCGTACGACTTTCGATTCCGTGCGCCGAAGGCATCGTTTACCGCGAAGCGACCGGACAGGAAGATGAAGATAAGGAAACTTACGGCGATTCTTCGAGCAATGCCGAATCAATGGCTCTGCGCCGCGCCGCCAGCAAGTTCGGCTTGGGTTTGTATCTCTACGATCAGTAAATTTTTGCAGATTCTAAAATGAAAAAAAGGCGGAAAACCTTCCACCTTTTTTCTCGAATTTAATCTCTTTAACCTTAAGAATTTTTGACTAAAAACCCTGCCGGAGCCGATGTGTAATCAAATTCATACGTATAAGTGTAAAGCCCGAAAGGCAGCATTTCTACATATATAGCATATCTGACGCGCCCTGTAATTGTTTGTCCGGCTTGCTTGACCTCAATGATGGCATTGTCGGGAATTTCACTGGCTCTGGCGGCTTGCTGCAATTTATTTTTCACCGCATCGAGCGGAGGTTTATTTGTCGGCAAAACCGTTCCTTTAACAACCGCACCATCCATTTCTTGTTTAAAACTCGCTCCCTGATATGCCACCGGAACATAATTATATCCTGCATTTGCAAGCAGAATTAATACAACTACCGCCAATAAAAGTTTTACGCCGGCACCGCCGCGTTCGCAGTTTTGATTATTTAATACTTCTTTCATACATAAAAAACTCCTCTCGTGAAATTATTTCTCAGAGTTATTTTAATTTTCTAAAATTTTTTTGAGTGCTTGCTCAATTGCTGACTTAGGAATCTCTGAATTCCTACGGATAAAAGGTTTGCCGATGTCTTTTAATAAAACCCATTGAAGCGAATCGTTGATTACTTTTTTATCAAAAGCGAATGCTTCGAAAACCTTTTTTTTGCTGATGTTATCCGTTTTGGGAAGAACTCCCGTCAGATGAACAACATCGTTCAACAATTTTAATCTATTTTCATCCAAAATATCAAGTGTTTTTGACAACTCGGCGGCAAATATAATTCCGTAGCCGACGGCTTCGCCGTGTTTGAAGTATTTATAATCGGTAACTTTCTCTAAAGCGTGAGCGAGCGTATGCCCGAAGTTTAAGATTTTACGCGACTTAGCATCGATTCTCGAAGCGTCTTCGCGTTCATCGCCCGTCACGATTTCGGCTTTGAACCGAACTTGCGCGGCAAGAAGTTTTTCCAGATCTTTTAAGAAATTTTCGTCGGAAAAATATTTTTTGAAGTTTTTAACCGGATAATTTTTCAAAAACCGTGCGGTTTTATCAAAAAGTCTGCCGCTCGAGATCGCGCCTTGTTTAACGGCTTCGCAAAATCCGGCGGTCAATTCTCTGGTTTCGAGCGTTTTCAAAGTTTCGACATCAATCAAAACGCCTGCGGGTTGGAAAAACGCGCCGACAAGATTTTTGCCGAATTCGGTATTGACGGCGGTTTTTCCGCCGACCGAAGAATCTATCATCGAAAGAAGCGTCGTCGGAATTTGCAAAAAAGAGATTCCGCGCAGATAAACCGCCGCCGCAAAGCCGGCTAAATCGCCGACCACACCGCCGCCGAGCGCAATGACCGCATCGGTTCGCGTCAATTTATTTTCGCTGAAAAACCGCAGAGCATTTTCCAGAGAACGGAAACTTTTATGTTCTTCGCCGTCTTGCATCAGCCAGACGAAAACTTCAAAGCCTTGATTTTCCAGACTTTTTCGCAGTTTTTTGCCGTAGAAGGAAAAAACTTTTTGATTTGAAACGACAGCGATTTTTGAAGTTTTATCCGGCAAATTTTTCTTCGCCCATTCGCCGCCCGTTTTCAATAAATCATTGCCGATTGTGATTTTGTATCGATGCGGATTCCGGTTTAATTTTACGGAA
>CAYUGW010000751.1:0-2173 GCA_964444245.1 uncultured Blastocatellaceae bacterium
CTCTTCCGACAATTCCTAAAACTGTTCGATTCGGACAATGGCGCGAATCGTTGCCTCTGCAATTTTCGCAAATTCCGCAGCCCGCATTTATTTCGCCGACAACCCGTTTTCCGATCATGTGTTTCGCGTCGTCCGCTTTTTCGACCACGCCGACAAATTCGTGTCCGATCGTGCCTTCAAACCCGGCGTAACCGCGCACGATCTCTAAATCCGTGTTGCAAATTCCCGACATCAAAACGCGTACAACCGCTTCCGATTCTTTTTCCGGTTTAGAAATTTCAGCCAAATTTAATTGATTATTTTCAAATCTTAATGCTTTCATATTCTGACCTTAAATTTAGAGCGCAGGCAGCGCGGATACGCGTGTGCTTCCAATAAACTTGAAGGTGGTGTTGCAGAATTTATGCTGAGGAAAAATACTTTCGGAATAAGTGATAAGTGAAAGGTCATAGGGGATAGATAATTATTCGATAAAATCTCTCACTTATCACATATCAACTTTCACTTATTCCGAAGCGTAAAAGTCTAAACACTCCATTCAGCATAAACTCTTAAACACTACCAACTTGAATTCTAAGCAAACGCTTTTTCGCGCTTCCGCGCTCATGCAGACTGGCAGTCTGCGCTTCAGTCATTTACTTAACAAAATAAACCTTTAGATCGCGCTCGCTCGTGATTTTCCAACTGCCGCCGAAATTTTGGAGTTTTAACTGCGTCTGAACTTTGCCTTGCGAGGTTTTTTCGTAATTTTGAAAAACCCACGCTTTATCAAAAACGGCGGTTGCCGTTTCGCCCGAACTGTCCGGCGTAACGGTCATATTGCTCAAGGTTATTTTTATCGAATCGTATTGCGTAAAGGCTTTTTGTTTATCGCTTCTGACAAACGCGGCACTCGCGCCTTTTCTGTTGTAATAATCGAGTTTGTCGGCGTAGCTTTCCATATAAGCACTCAAATTGCGCGATTCCGCCAGAGATTTCCACGAATAAATCCGTTCGGAAACTGTCTTTTTAACTTCTTCCGGGTTGAATTTCGGCGACGGAGTTTCTGTTTTAATCGGCGTTGAATCTTTTTTGGTCGGAGTCGGTGTTGACGATTCTTTATTTGAATTGTCATTTGAAATTATTTTCTCGTCGCCGCTGTTTGATTCAGTGTTCGTGTTTTTGGCAACATCGGTTTGATCTTTTGAAAAATAAAGCCACG
Source organism: uncultured Blastocatellaceae bacterium (assembly GCA_964444245.1). Classification (GTDB taxonomy): domain Bacteria; phylum Acidobacteriota; class Blastocatellia; order Pyrinomonadales; family Pyrinomonadaceae; genus JAHCHG01. The sequence goes on from CAYUGW010000751.1 coordinate 1,202, forward strand.
CGCCGATTCCGGCAACGCCGAAAAGTATCAGCATTACGAGTACGGTTGCTAAAACGGCGATCAGAGTATTCGATTTTTGCGGTTTCGGCTGAACTGAGGCGATCTGCGTTTCGCGGCTTTGTTCCCAATTATTCGGACGCGCTTCCGGCACATCAATCCGCATTTGACCTGCATCCTTGTTGGTCGTAAAACGCTTCGTCGGTTCATTTGTCCGGAATTGTTCGGTTACTTCTTCATTGCCCGAAGTATCGCCAAAAGCAATAGTCGGCAGTTCCGTGCTTTTATTCGTATCGCCGACGAGTAGCGCTCCGTCCTGTAAACAAAACTTCAGCGTGTCATCGGCATAACTCGAACGGCAATTCGGACAGTGTTTCATAATTTCAAACCCAACGCTTTTTGTGTTTCTTGTTGTATCACAAATTTGTCTTTTGGCAAAAAACAATTTGACACTCTCCACCTAAACCGAAACGGTTATAGATGGAGATTCTGAAACAACGCAGTCAGCAACCTGATACGTTAGCGTTTCAAGGGAATGACCTTCCCCAAGGTTTAGTATTACTTTAGCCGAGAGAATATCACGATGGATAGACAGACCACATTCCAAACAATGATGCCAACGCACAGCGAGAGTTTTCTTTTCTCTACGCCCACAAAGGCACGTTTGACTTGTGTAGTTTGGATTAACCTCTTTCAAGTCGCGTCCGGCGCATTCTGCCTTGTATCGCAACATACCGAAAAAAGAACTCCAACTAACGTCGTGAATCTGCTTGCTCAAAATACCTTTACTTAATCCGAGAATATTCAATTTCTCGATTGCGATAAGGTCAAAATCTTTTACAAGATGGGTAGAAAGTTTGTGCTGAAAATCAGCACGTTGATTTTTAATTTTTTGATGAATCTTTCTAAGGCGCAAAACGGCTTTACGTCTCGAATTAGAACCTTTCTTTTTACGGGAAACGCTTCTTTGAGCAA
>CAYUGW010000752.1:0-2171 GCA_964444245.1 uncultured Blastocatellaceae bacterium
ATTTCAAATTTCAAATTTCAAATTTCAGAAAAAGTAAAAGCAAAGGACAAAGGACAAAGGACAAAGGACGAAGAACAAAACAAATCCGAAATCCAAAATCCAAAATCCGAAATCTACCTGACCGATGCCGTGCAGATTGATATTTCCGCGACGGAAATTCGGCGGAAAATAAAGGAAAATGAAGCTGTCTGGCGCGAATTTGTGCCGGATGAGGTTGCAAAATACATCGAAAAATACGAACTTTACATATAGCATTTTTTATTTACCGGAAAAATTTGAATAAAAACATTTGCTAAGCTGAAAAGAAATTATGATTGAAGCACAAGAAGAAATAACGAAAGACAAGGCTCTCCAGCGCGAAAATACGGATACGCTGATCGTCGCCGTGCAGACGACTCCGTTTGAAGAACTCGGCGAAGACGCAAAACTTGCCGTAAAATGCGCGAGCGATAAAAAAGCATTCGGTCTGGTTGCGCTGGATTTGCGCGAAATTGCGAGTTTTGCGGATTATTTTATTATTGCCGGCGGCGCAAATACGCGGCAGGTTCAGGCGATTTCCGATGAAATCAACGAGCAGATCAAAAAACAGTTAAATGTGAAAGCACTGCGCATTGAAGGCTACAATTCGGGCGAATGGATTTTGCTCGATTACGGTGATTTTATCGTTCACGTTTTCGAGGAAAAGGCGCGTGAATTTTACGATTTGGAACGGCTCTGGCGCGACGCGAAAAAGGTTGAAATCCCTGATGAACTAAAGTAAGAACTTAAATTTAATAAATTAAGAAAATGCGACCGTGCAAAAAGCGTGTGCCAATCGTTAATCCGACAGGCGCGAGTGTTTCTCACAGGCGCATTTTTGTTTTGCTATATAATTCGCGGAAATTTCAGCGAAACAATGCGGAAAATTTCGCATTTTTGAAAAATCAATCAAATTTTCAATCAGCCGATGAAGACTTTTTTGATACTTTTGAGTCATTTATCACGGTCGGCACAAATTTTGCTCTATTTGCGAGGAAAGAGATGCTTTTAAAAGTCCGGGAAATTAAACAAAAAACCAAAATCGCTCGACAACTGCGAAAAAAAATACGCCGAAAGCCGAAATAGTCGTTGAGGGTGCATCTTCCGAAGCAGCGCAAATAAAGCCGGAGGCAGTAGGATAAAATAAATTATGATGAACAAAAAAAAGAAAATACTGATCGGATACGACGGATCAACACACGCGGAAATAATACCTGAAGATCTGCAGAAAGCGGGAATGCCCGATGATCTGGAGGCAATTGTTTTGACGGTTGCCGAGGCGTGGGAACTGCCTTCGATCGTTGGCAACGTTTCGCCCGGCGCGGGCAAATTCGTGCATCCGAATGTCGGTATCATTGAAAAACATCTGGCAGATGTTTCGGAACAAGCGCAAACGATTGCCGATACGGGTGTCGAACAGTTAAAGAAAATCTTTCCCGGATGGCGCGTCAGCGGAGAATCGGCTTTCGGCAAGGCTTCGGTCGAATTAATCGACAAAGCGGATAAATGGTCGCCCGATCTGATCGTGGTCGGCTCGCAGGGACGTTCCGCCATCGGACGTTTTATTTTGGGAAGCGTTTCGCAAAAGGTGCTTCACGAAGCGCATTGTTCGGTGCGGATTGCAAAAAAACGGGCGGACAAAGATGATCGGGCGGTGCGTATTTTAGTTGCCGTTGACGGTTCGTTAAATTCCGAAGCTACGGTTCGGGAGGTTGCCGGTCGCAATTGGAGCAAAGAAACCGAAATTCGGCTCATCGCGGTAAATGATCCGTTCACGCGCTCCGAAACGGGTTATCTGCCCTGGAATCTCGAAAAGGATGCGCCGGAAGACAGCGAAAAGGCACGCCAATGGATTGAAAAGGTCATTAACGCTCCGGGGCAAATCTTGAGATCCCCCGGACTGAATGTTTCGGAAGTTATTCGTTGGGGCGATGCGGCAAATAAAATTCTCGGTGAAGCGAACGAATGGCAGGCGGATTCGATATTTGTCGGCGCACGCGGTCTCGGACGCTTTAAGAGATTCCTGCTCGGCAGCGTTTCTTCGGCGGTTTCTACAAAAGCAAATTGCACGGTCGAGATAATCCGCGAAACACCATAAAAAACAGAGGTAAGTGAAAAAGTTTAAAAGTGAAAAAGTGAAAAAGTGAAAAAGT
>CAYUGW010000753.1:0-2165 GCA_964444245.1 uncultured Blastocatellaceae bacterium
GCGGAAAAATCTTCCGAAAACAATTTAGAAAATCTTTACAAACGCCTGATCTTATACCGCCGCGCCGTAAATTTTGAAAAAATCCCGCCTGTTATCAAACAAATTTTGCAAGTTTCAAAAGAGGACAAATCCGGTTTTCACGGCGGCGATATTTTGTCGAAAACTCTCAAAGACGAGCTTTTTCAAGACGCGGAAATTCTTCAAGTTTATCTGAAAAATCCTTATTCGATAAACGGAGATATTTTTGATAAAGTCGTCAAGATATGTAAAAGCGGCAAAGCCGTCTGCGATGTCAGCGGTTTTGATAACTGGTTGGCGCAAATGGTTTTAGAACACCGAGATAAGGAATTTTATTACGAGCATTTCTACAATTATCGTTTGAGTTGGCGCGAAGCTTTCGGGCTTGATAATACGGAATTATTAAATCAATTTGCCGTAGATTTTCGCAATAATCTCGCTGATTTAGGCGCGGCTCTGCGGTATCTCGAGCGTTTTAATAGTATGCAGACCGTTACCGAAATCGTCGAAAAGTTCGCGTCGAAACAAGCCTGCGATTATCACGTTTTAGGCGAAAGATTGATTTCGAACTCGATGTTTAATGTGCAGAACGAAGATGTCAAAACCAAAACCCGGTTCGGCATTCAGATGCTTAATAAATCTCTGGAAATTCCTTTTAATGAAAAAGATAAGGAATTGATGTGGTATTACTACCTTTCAAGGACTTCGATTGCGCCGGTTATCGGAAATTACAAAAAACAACTGCGCTTTTGGACAAAAACCAAACTTGCCGATACTTATCGTCAGATCGGCGAAGCGGACAAAGCTCAGCCGCTTGTCGAAGAACTGGCAAAACTCGATAAAAGCGATATTCAGGCGTGGAACACGAGTTTTTTAGCCGGCGCGGTTCAAGCAGCGTCCGGCGCACGCGTCGTTGAAAAGAAAATCCTCAGCGAAGAACAGCAGCGCAAAAGTTCCGGCGAATATTGGATCGAACGCGCCGGTTATTACATTGGCAGAAATGAACCGATGCTTGTTTGGCAAACTTATGAGGAAGGATTTAAAAATCTTCGGGCAAATTTAAATAATCGAGAGCGTTGGGGCGGGCGTTTGTCGCTGATTGACAGTTTTGCAAGATTTTCGGAAAACAATTTCAAAAAATTTGCCGAACGTGCGAAAGAAGAAGACAAAAATGAGCTGAGCGAGGATACACAGCAAAAAGCCGCGCTCTGGAAACAGACGGAAAATTTTCTCCGCGAAGAATTTCTAAACACAAAAATAAATTCGTATTATTCATATTCGCTGATCGAAATTATTGATCGCGCTTATTTTGAAGATTTGTTAAGCGAAATTTTTAATAATCATTCCGACCAAATCGTAAAAATTTACCGCGAGATTGACGCTGATTCTTTGAATATGAATCTGGCAAACGATTTTTTGGAAAACGACGCAGTTTCCGACGCGAAAAAAACAGAACTTGTCAATCAATTATTCAACATTGCACAAACGACCAATGATCCTGATAAGTCTTTGAAAATCTTGGATTATATTAACCGACACCGCACGGAGTTTGCGGTGCGTTCGATTCCGATTCTGCTCAAAAATCTGGCGCAGGTCGAAGAAAAAGCCAAACAAAAAAATTTGTCATATACCGAAAAAGAAGATTTTTATTTTTTGATAGATGATTATCTGCCGGCTGTTTTTTCGGCTTATATCGCGGCAAAAAACTGGCGCGAAGCGGAAAAATTTATGCATGAAAAATTTGACTGGTCGGAGCAATATTCATATGAATGCCACGCACTTTTAAAACGTCTGGCGGTCGCGGCGGCGGAAAACGGCGATTTTGCCGATGCCGTTCGTTTATGGAAAACGCGTGCAAATCTCGACCGCAGAGATTTGGAAGAACTTCCGACGCTCGCAAAATTCGGCGAAGTTCGCGCCAATTTGGTTGAATTTTATCAAATAATGCGCGAAAACGAACCGTTCTCGCCGATTCCCGAAAAGGCTCTGAATATCTTGAAGTAGGATTTTTTAACCCGAGTATGGTTGATTAGGTCATAAGTTTTTTGAATTTCCGGCTTGTCTTGTAAATATCTGTTTTTACCGCTAAATCCTTTTAATTGCCGAAGCTATTCACTATTCACTATCAGCTATTCACTATTTTGCAG
>CAYUGW010000754.1:0-2165 GCA_964444245.1 uncultured Blastocatellaceae bacterium
ATTCCGCCGCGCCGTTTCCGTTTTTGATGAAGGGAAAATTTCAAACCGTCGAATGGCACATCAACGATTACAAACCCGACGGCACGAAATTAACGCGCGAAAAACACGATGAATTTAAATACAAAGCCAAAACCGAACGCGAAAATCTCGAGTTTCTGGGTTTTTATTCGCCCAGTCACAAAGGCGTTTTCACGCATCACACGCGGACGACGCATATTCACGCGACGGACAAAAAAAGATCGTTCGTCGGACACGTTGACGACTTGAAGATCAGCGAAAAAGTTATATTGTTTTTGCCGGTAAAATAGTTTAAATAGTTTTTAATACGGGCTTTTCGGCTATGCTCTTGATGAATGACAGTTTGTGTTTTGGCATTTTTGACAATTGACTCAACAAATTGATTAACTTTCAATAATCCAATCTTTTGCCTTTGCGACAGCAAGATAACCAATCGCGCCAATCAATATAGTTGTAAGAGGCGTTCCTTCTTTATCTGTAAATCCCTTTGTAAGGTCAAAATTTGGTATATCTTCCTCTTTTGGAATTGCAATAATGCTAGTTTCTTGACCATCTGTATTGTGTTCTTTAGGTAAATTAATGTCATCAATTTTTAACCTTTTACAACGAAAATCGTCATTGGCATACCAAATAATAGCGAAATGCTGATATCCTTCTCTTCGCCATTTTTTTAATAATTCTATTGCTTCTTTAATTTGTTTTTCCATAATTTTAACCTTTTATTTATATAAGACACTCACTACGACTTCGTTTTTATCCGTCATTATAATTCGATTTAAATTTGGATAATAAAAAAACTTATTTCCATTTTTATCTTTATTTCTAAGCTTTTTATCATCATTTCCAAAAATTTTTTTTATATTTTCAAACGTAATATAAGAATCAGGTGTGCCAACAAAAGTTCTTAGCTTGCGATCTGATTGACCAAAGAAAAATGTTATTTTTTTGAAAGTTTTTGTTGGATCAAAGAAAACAAAAGCATCTTCATCTTTATGTTTAAAATCCTCAAAAGGTTTTCCAAGAAGTTTTTCTATATCCTCTGGAGTTAAGCTTCCAATTCTACGCTGAAAATATGGACCGATGCCTTCTTTTTTTATATCTTCTGAAACTGAATCATAATCAATTGTTTTCGGTGAAGTTGCAGAATCTGAATTTATTTTTTGTTCAGTTTTACCAGAAATTTCTGCAGGTTCATAAATTGAAGTTAAAGATTTTAATTGCATCAGTGGAATCATTCCTTTTGCATAATCAATCGGAATTGCGAAATTTAAACTTTGTCCTTCTTTAGCCGAGCAAAAAACGATTCCAATCACTTCACCTTTGGAGTTAATAAGTGGTCCACCGCTACTTCCAAAACTAATAGCTGCTGAAATCTGAAAAAATTTGTAACCGTCGCCGAGACGAACAGCACTTATCAAACCTTCAGAAAGCGAATTACGAAAAATTCCTAAAGGATTTGTAACTGAATAAATCTTTTCTCCAACTTCAATTCCCGTTGATTTTCCAAGTGTTAAAAAAGGCAATTCGGCAGCTCTAATTTTAATCAAAGCAATATCCTTACGTTTATCAATATCTATAACATCAACTGTGTCGTAAGCATCGCCATTTGATAATCGAACTGTTGCTTTTTTTGTATTGGAAACAACGTGAAAGTTAGTTAATATCTTTCCATCAGCACTTACTAAAAAACCTGTTCCCTTCTTAAAAATTTCGCCTTCATCATTGTAAACCTCAATTAAAACCACACTCGGAGCGGTTTGCTTAAAGATTTGACCTGCAACAGAGGACTCATCACTTTGAGCAAAAGTAAATGTTGGAAGAAGCAGAAAAAATAAAAAAGTCAAGATTCTATTCATATTTTCCTCTTAATTTGATGAATTTTTAATATTTACATTACAAATAAACGACAAAGTATTCATATCATATTTATTTGAGTATCACCAAAAGTATTTTGCATTTAACTAAGCGGAATCAATTGCGGTGCTTTAACCCAGATATGCTGGGCAAATCCCAATCCGATCAATATTAAAACTCCGGCGAGTGCAAGCAGAAAAATATTTCCCGTGAGCAGCAGTAAAGCGATCGGCAAAACGTTTCCGCATAAGATCATTCCCCACCAGAAAGCCCAGCTGAATTGCCCGCTCGTG
>CAYUGW010000755.1:0-2161 GCA_964444245.1 uncultured Blastocatellaceae bacterium
TTGCGGCGGGTGCGCGGCATTCTTATTTCGGACGCGACGAATGGGAAGATTCCGCACCGGGGCTGAAAACGGTCGAAGACGCGCTCGAAATTCGCCGTCGGGTTTTGCTCGCCTTCGAACTCGCCGAACGCGATGCGATTTTGACCGGAACGCACGAGCCTCTGAATTTTGTTGTGGTCGGCGGCGGCGCGACGGGCGTTGAACTTGCCGGAGCAATCGCCGGAATTGCGCGTCAGGCTTTAGCAAAAGATTTTAAAGCGATCAATACGAAAGAAGCCCGCGTGATGCTTTATGAAGGCGCGGACAGAATTTTAAATGGATTTTCGCCGGATCTTTCCGCACGTGCCAAACGCGATCTGGAAGATTTGGGCGTTGAAGTTTATCTTAATAGTTTCGTTACTGACTTAAAGGACGGAAACGTAAAAGTCGCTGACAATTGGATCGAATGCGATGTCGCGATCTGGGCGACGGGCGTGGCGGCTTCGTTTTTGGGAAAAGAACTCGGCGCGGAAACCGATAAAGCCGGACGCGTTTTGGTCAATAATGACTTGAGCGTTCCGAATCGGAAAAACATTTTCGTGATCGGTGATATGGCGAATTTGAAACAGGAAAACGGACAATTAGTTCCCGGCGTTGCGCCCGCCGCGATTCAAATGGCACAAACTGCCTGCAAAAATATTTTAGCCGATTTGAAAGGCGAAAAACGCGAAGATTTTAAGTATTGGGACAAGGGTTCGATGGCGACAATCGGACGAAACCGCGCGATTGTCGAAGCCGGAAAGCTGAAAATGACCGGATTTTTGGCGTGGCTCGCGTGGCTTTTTATACACGTTATTTCGCTGATCGGTTTTCGCAATCGGTTATCGGTTTTGAGCGGATGGTTCTGGGCGTATCTGACGCGCGAACGAAGTGCGCGTTTGATCACGGGCGATGCCGACGAATTAAAAGACGCTCTGCGCTTTCTCGAAGCCAAACCGATTGCCGAAGTTTTGCCGAAAAAACGGCGGAAACAAATGGCTAAATAATGGAAATTCTCGAAACAGAGCGATTAATCTTACGCGTCTGGGAAAAAGCGGATGCGTCAAAATTGTTTGAAATCTGCCGCGATCCGCAAGTAATGAAACATATCGGCAAAGGCAACCCGTATAAATCAATCGAAGATGCCGAAAAGTTTTTGAATTGGGCGGAAAAGTATCAGGAAAAAATGGGCTTTTGCCGTTGGGCGGTAATCCGGAAATCAAGCGGCGAAATTATCGGAAGCTGCGGTTTTGTGCGGCTTTCCGAAACAAAAGAAATCGAATTGGGTTATCTTTTCGAGCGCAAATTCTGGGGGCAGGGTTTTGCAACGGAAGCAGCGCAGGAATGTTTAAAATACGGTTTCGAGAATCTGGGTTTTCGTGAAATAATCGCCCTGACCGATTTGGAACATATCGCCTCGCAAAATGTTTTAGAGAAAATCGGCTTTACAAAAAGAGGCATCGAAATTTACGATAAAGAAGAAACTCTGGTTTATTCGGCAAAATATATCTAATGAAAAAATTTATTATTTTAGTTTTTACGGCACTTTTGTGTGCTTTCGCAGGCTACGCGAGTTCGCCGGCAATTTGGACGATCAACTCGAAAGAAGACGTTTTAAAGGGCGATGCGAAAGGCGTTTCGATTTCCGACACGGGCGCGATAAGCCTCGCGCCGAATCTGACGGAAGTTTTCAATACCGGGCAATCTTTTGTCTGGTCGAGCGCGATTGACGCAAGCGGCAATGTTTTTCTCGGAACGGGCAGCGACGGGCGCATTTTCCGCGTTGACGCAAACGGAAACGGCAGACTTTTTACCGATCTGACGGAAATCAATGTTTCGGCTCTGGCAGTCGGAACAGGCGGCGCGATTTTTGCGGGAACTTCGCCGGACGGCAAGGTTTATCGAATTGACGCAAGCGGCACGGCGAGCGTCTATTTCGAACCGAAGGAAAAATATATCTGGTCGCTGGCGGTTTTGAGCGACGGAAGTTTGGCGGTCGGAACGGGCGAAAACGGAAAAATTTACAAAGTAAAATCCGCAAATGCGAGCGTGGAAAGTTCCCTGCTTTTCGATACGAGCGAAACTCATATTATCTCGCTTGCCGCCGATAATCGCGGGAATTTATACGCCGGAACCGATGCAA
>CAYUGW010000756.1:0-2159 GCA_964444245.1 uncultured Blastocatellaceae bacterium
AAAAACGCCTGATGCGGAATATATTGAACAACTTCCGCACCGATTTCTTCAATACTTTCAAGCCATTCGCTTTTGGTCGAAGCGGCAAATTGGACGATGTAATAATCTTTTTCCGAAGAATTTTCGATTTCTCCTTCAGATTTTACCGCATCTTCGCCGAGCGGTTCGAATTTTCCCGACGGAAGATTTATCGAAGTTTCCAAAGTTTGAACGTCCAACGCGGCAGTTTCGAGATTTTTAGATTTATCCTTCGCCAAAATGACGAAGCTGCCGTAATCTTCGATAACCGTTCCCATTTGCGAAACCTTTGTCCGGTCTTCGATGCTGTTAATTTTGACGCGAACAAAATCATTTGCGTTATCGCGAACAATTTCCGTAACTGCATCGCTGTTCTGATATTTTTCAAAAACAGCTTTTCTGACATTTTTTTCCTGCGCTTTCATCGGATTAAAAACGACTCCGGCAAAAATTACGATCAAACCGATAAAAACTACAAAACCTGCGAATAAACGCCAATTAATCTGAAACTTCTTTTTCATCAATATCTTCCTTTTATTAAAATTTGGGGGGTTGAATGGTTTGAATAAAACCAAAAAATTATTTTTTTCGATTTTTGAAATTTATCATAAATAAAACCGTGATAAAAGTAAATTCACGCAAGAAAAAGAAAAAACCTGAATTATTTCAAAGAAAGAAATAATTCAGGTCAAAAGTTTTTGTTTAATTAATACAAATTTAATTTTGAATATTCGAAGACAAATTCGCCGGCATAATCGGAACTAAAGTTATTTGAATTCTTCGATTTCTTGCCCGGTTGGCATTTGTCGAATTCGGCACGATCGGCAAGCCTGCGCCCATTCCTCTGGCTTCGATGCGGTCTTGCGTTACGCCGTAGGTCAGCAAACGATCAGCGATTGCCTGCGCTCTTTCCTGAGTTAAAGTTTGCAGTTCATCGGGCGTTCCGCTGTTGTCGGTGTGCGATTCGATGACAATTTTGTAATCGGTGCTGTTTGCCAGAACCTCGACCATCGAAGCCAATTTCGGTTCGTTTGCCGTCGCAAAACTGCTGACGCGTGTTCCCGTCCAGTAATTTTCCGGCAGAATCACGACGATTCCTCGATCATTTTTGCTGACCGCGCCGAATCTGCCCAATGAATCAACTAAAACGCCTTCGTTTGCCTGCATTCGAGCCAGACGGTTTGCCGCATCTTGCTGACGCTGGAGCGCGATTTTCTCGCCTTCGATTTGAGCAAGTTTGATTTTCGCGGTTTCATTTTCACTTCTCAGGCGTGTGTTTTCATCGCGCAATAGTTTAATTTGATCGGAAAAGTTTTGGGCATCGCGTTCGGCAAGCTCACGATTTCGTGTTTCGCGGGAAAGCTCGGCTTTAAGCGCGTCTATTTGATCTTGAGCATTGACAAATTTCTGTTCCTGATCACGAACTTCGGCATCGGCGCGAATTTTTTCGTTGAGCTTTTCGCGGTTAATTCTGCTTGCTGTCGCTTTATTTTCGGCATTTACAGACATTGCGATGGATTTGCGGGCAGAAACGTCAACAATCTGTTCGCTGCGTTTTTCCTGCCATTCGGCTTCGGCTTGTTGCAGAAGGTTTTCCGCTTCCTGCAGTTCTGCGGCGGCATCGCGCTGCGCTCCGGCAAATCTGGCTAAGGCAACTGCTTGCTTTGCCTGCAAGATTGTCGAAGGCATTTGGCGGTAATCGGTTTCGGCAATTTCCGGTGTTCGCGCATCGTTAAAATAATCGCTCGAATTGCCGAAATACTGAACGGTTGTGGTCGTCGCAAGCGTTCTGCCGCTTCTGGCGTATGGACTCGTATTTTCCAACATAATCGCGCGGCTCGGGCTTGTCACCAGAAAATGCGGTTCAGCCGTTACCATCAATGAAAATGTTTGCAGCGCAGTTGTCACGGAAATCGTCGAATCGAATTCAAAAAAACCGCGCCGCTTGATCTCGCCTAAATTTATAATTTGTCCGGTCGGAGAAATCGCCCATAAAACATACGTGGCATAACCCGCGCCAAGTTCAAACGGGCGCGGCATTTTTGAAATCGAAAGATCTATTTCAGTGCCGTTTTTGGCGGTTCTTCTGATTTTTGCCTCGCCCTTCATTCGCGGGAAACGGGTTGTTCCGCGAAATTGCA
>CAYUGW010000757.1:0-2145 GCA_964444245.1 uncultured Blastocatellaceae bacterium
CGGACGCTGACGAAATCGAAACGCCCGAAGCGTGGCTCGTTACGGTCGTTACGCGGCTTTCGATTGACCGTCTGCGCAAGGCTTCAAGGGAGCGCGAAACTTATATCGGTCCGTGGCTGCCCGAACCGCTGATAATTTCCGACGCGCCTTCGCCCGAAGAAGAATTGGAACGCGCTTCGAATCTTTCGCTTGCCTTTATGGTTTTGCTCGAAAGGCTTTCGCCGCTGGAGCGCGCCGCTTTTTTGCTGCACGATATTTTTGAATGCGGTTATGCGGACATCGCACGAATCATCGGTAAAACCGAAACGGCTTCGCGCCAGATGATTCACCGGGCGCGGGAAAGAGTTCGCCGCGACAAACCGCGTTTTGAAGCGGATGAAAAGGAACGCGAAAAACTGATTAAAAAGTTTTCCGCCGCGTCTTATTCGGGCGATGAAAAAACACTTCTCGCGCTGTTTGCAGACGAAATTTCGATGATGAGCGACGGCGGCGGCAAAGTTACGGCGGCGCGAAAAATCGTGCGCGGCAAAACCAAACTGGCGCGATTATTTTCAAAGACCGGCGCAAAATACGGCGCATCCTTCAAAAATGAAATTTACACGATCAACGGCGAATCCGGTTTACTGACATTTTACGAAGGAAAAATTTTCGCCGCGACCGCCTTCGAATTTGAAGACGGAAAAATCTCGGCGATTTATCGCGTGATGAATCCCGACAAACTAAAAGTCTTTAAAGAATTAGGCGAAAAGAGTTTTCAAAATTCATCCTAATACATAGAAAATCCCGTTAAGTCAGCCGGTATATATGAGATAGATTCCGATTCTATAAAACCTGTCCGTCAACAAAAAACCATTTTCCCAGTTCCTTGCGAAAATTGGAATTTTCGTGGTGAATTTGCATCTGATCATTTGCATCCAGAAAATACGCCTTGAATTCGACCGTTCCTTCTTTTTCCGACGAATTTCCCTTATCGGTCGAGATGATTTCCAGTTTTTGCCAGCGGCTTGTTTTCGCCCAATGTTCGATTGTTTCGGGTTCGTGAAATTTGCGTGTCGAAGGATGTGTCGAGCGCAAAATATATTCAATTTCAATGGTCGCGTAAGCCGTATAACGCGAACGCATCAATTCTTCTGCCGTCCGAGGCTTGGCAGTTCCAATAATAAAAGGCTGACAGCAATCTTCAAATTTTCGATTTGAACAACAATAACACTTCATCTTTTGCTCTAATTATTTATACGTTTGAACGATTTTTAAATAAATTTTCTCGCAACCTGTCACAAACCTGAAACCTTGTTCGTCTTTGTTTATGAAAGCCGAAAAATGCGGCTTGAAATTTATACAAAAAGGAGTTTTAAATATTTATGAAACAGAGAATTAATGCCAATGAAAAAGGTCAGGATGCGCTTCAAGCGATGCTTGGTTTGGAGCTTTATCTGGCGAAATCGTCAATCGAAAAGCCGCTTCTGCATTTGATCAAATACAGAGTTTCGCAGATCAACGGCTGTGCGTATTGTCTGGATATGCATTCGAAGGATTTGCGCGCTTCGGGCGAAACCGAACAGCGGCTTTACGTCTTGGACGCTTGGCGCGAAGCACCTTTTTACAGCGAACGCGAACGCGCCGCGCTTGCCTGGGCGGAAGCGGTAACGAAAATTACCGAAGGACACGTGCCGGACGAAGTTTTTGAAGAAGTGCGGAAACAATTCTCCGAAGAAGAATTGATTGATTTAACGGTAGCGGTTACGACCATCAACAGTTGGAATCGCCTCAGTATCGCTTTCCGCACCGAGGCAGGAACCTACGAGCCGCCTTCAAATGCGGCGCATCGCGCAAATTAATTTTTAATGCAATAAATTTCACGGATAGATGCGGAATGTTTTAATTTCTTCATTAATCCGTGAAATTTTTATTTTGAATTCATTCGCGGTCATCGCTTATATGAAATTATTCAGCGCAAAAATCAGAATTTTCGGTAAAATATCTGATTCCGCATCGCTTACACGCGCACGAAATGGCATTTGAAAATTAAAACCCGTTAAATCTTTTTAATAGTTGCAGAACTTTTTAAAACAATTCATCAAAAAGGTTTATTTTTTATAAATAAAGATTATAATGTTTCTTGCCACATCGTCGGAGTGTTTCCCT
>CAYUGW010000758.1:0-2137 GCA_964444245.1 uncultured Blastocatellaceae bacterium
AATTATCGTGAAACATATCAGGTAACGACCTATCGCAACGGCAGAGTCGAACGCAAATTAATCAGCAGCGTGAGAATCTAAATGCGTTTAACCAAATAACTTCCTTGTCATAAAAACGGAAAAAGCGTGAAAAATAAAAATCACGCTTTTTCCGTTTTTAAAAATAAACTGCAACTCGACAGCCCTTAAAACTTTCTAAATTTCTGCAAATACGAGATTTATTCGATTTACGCGCAGAGAGTGGAGAAAAAGTATGAAATCATTATTTTTAATATTTATATTTACCGTTATTTTCGGTTCTTTCCAAATTGCCCGAGCGCAAACGAATCAGGATGTCAAACTCCGGATCAATAAACAAAAAGCTGTTTACAGCAATGATCTAACCGTAAAATTCGTTTCGGTTCTGGAAGATTCGCGCTGCCCTGAAGGAACAGATTGCATCTGGGCTGGCAACGCGAAACTTCAGTTAAAACTCAAACAAAAAAACGGCGAGTGGGAAACTTTTGAATTAAATACTAATCTCGAAAAACAGGAGATCGAATTTGGCGGATATTCGGTAAAAATCACCGAACTGACTCCAACGCCGAAGGAAAATGCGGAAATTGATCGAAACAGTTATGTTGCAACATTTTCCGTCAGCAAACTTTAATCTCGATTAAAAAAAAAGGGCGCAAACAAATTCGTTAAATTTTGCGTCTTAATTAATGTAGAAATAAAATTTACAGATTAAAATAATTTTCATAGATCAAAAGTGCTGAAAAAAATTCTTAAAATCTTTTTATATTTCGTTCTGAGCATTATTATAATGCTCTGTGCGGCTTACATTTATCTGGCAATGTCGGAAGGAAAACGGGCGGAAAGATTTAAGATTCTGACGCAGGAAATGTCTCGACCTTTAGTTATCGCGCATCGCGGCGGCGCGGGAATTTCGCCGGAAAATACGATTTTTGCCTTCAAACGTGCTATGGATCTGGGCGTTGATGTTCTGGAAATTGACATCCGCGCCACGCTCGACGGTGAAATAATCGTCATTCACGATTCAAAAGTTGACCGCACGACCAACGGACAAGGCTTGGTTTCCGAAATGTCTTTTGAAGAAATCAGAAAACTGGACGCGGGATTTCGCTGGACAAAAGACGGCGGAAAAACCTTTCCGTTTCGCGGGCAAAATATACAAATCCCGACCTTGCGCGAGGTTTTCGAAGCGTTTCCCGACGTTAAGATTAATATTGACCCGAAATACGACACGCCTTCGCCCGTCGCACCTTTGTGCAATTTGATCAAGGAATTTAACCGCGCCGATAAAGTTATCGTCGGTTCGTTTCGCCACGAAGTTTTAGAAGATTTCCGGCAAAATTGTCCTGGCGTGGCAACTTCGGCAAGTCCTTCGGAAGCCGCCTTTTTTCTCGCAAAATTCCAAATCGGTCTGAGCGAAAGTTACAGTCCCGAAATGCAGGCTCTGCAAGTTCCGAAAAGAATCGGCAGTTTGCAGATGGTTACGAAAGAATATATCAAAGCCGCCAAAGAACGGAATCTCGACGTACACGTCTGGACGATCAATGAAATCGAAGATATGAAACACCTGATCGAAATAAAAGTAGACGGAATAATGACCGATTATCCCGATCGTTTGCTGGAATTGTTGAAATAAAACAAAATTAATCTGTAAGGTGAGGCTGTGACTGGAAAAATTATAGATACTCAAATGGAATTTTTAACCTTTAAATCTTGAACATAAATATCTCTATGCTAATAAGGATAATTTTTGGATTTCTTTTAATCTCAGTTTTTCTACTGACAGGTTCCTGTAGTACGGTTCATAAATGTCTTGAACTTCAAAATAAATCGGTAGAAATTGATGGGGAAATTTTACCTGATTCAAAGGTATATCAATGCAGCAGCGACCGAGTGGTTATTTGGCTTATAGAAAATCAGCGTAATACGGGTCTTTTTATTGTAGACTCATCATCTAACAGAGTTGGTTTTTTGAATGAATCAGATTTTGAAATAGGTTCTTCCGAGCTTATTTATAAAAATAATTTTCCGAAACCACATTTTCCTGAAGATGAAATAGAAGTCAAGCCTTATGAACGAAAATTAACAATTACATCTGATTATATTTCATTTTTAATGGGCG
>CAYUGW010000759.1:0-2136 GCA_964444245.1 uncultured Blastocatellaceae bacterium
TTGTTGTGTATAAATTTACACTTTATTAAAAACGGATTTTTTCCAGTAATAATGTTTTGGTAAAACTAAAGTAAAATTCAGCAGATTAATTTGTGAGGTAAAGAAAGTTGTATGAAAAAGATGTTGTTAATCGTATTTTTGTTTTTGTTTAGTTTTTCAGCTTTTTCGCAAACCGATAAAAAAGATGAAACTTCAAAACAGGGTCAGGGCAGCGGAAGAGGAAGCGGAAGTGGAAGCGGTTCGGGATCTTCAAATGAAGTTAGATCAACCGATAAAGATTCAAAAATCGTTGAAACTAAGGCGAAAAATTCGGCTATACGTTTTGTCAGTAAACCAAAGCCGAATTATACGGATTCAGCCCGACAAAACAATGTTCAGGGTGAAGTTATATTACAAGTTACATTTTTGAAGAACGGCAAAATCGGTAAAATCAAGGTTGTCGAAGGATTGTCGGACGGTTTAAGCGCACAAGCCGTTGAAGCGGCGAAAACTATTAAGTTTGAACCGGCGAGAAAAAACGGTAAGCCGAAAACCGTCAAAATGAAAGTACAATATACCTTTACGATTTATTAAAAAATGCCCCATTTATTAGAAATAAACAATTTACAAACTCATTTCCCGACGCGCGCCGGTTTGGTCAAAGCCGTTGACGATGTCAGTTTTTATATTGACGAGGGCGAACTTTTGGGACTGGTCGGCGAATCGGGCTGCGGAAAATCAATTACGGCTTTGTCCGTGATGCGCCTGATCGCGCCGCCGGGGAAAATTGTCGGCGGAGAAATAAAATTCAAGGGCGAAGAATTATCAAAGGCGAGCGAAAACCGTATGCGCGAGCTGCGCGGAAACGATATGGCGATGATTTTTCAAGACCCGATGACCTCGCTCAATCCGGTTTTTACGGTCGGCGAACAGATTGCCGAAGCGATTCGTCTGCATCAGAATCTGAACAAAAAACAAGCCGAACAAGCGGCGATCGCGGCGATGGATGAAGTTGCGATTCCCGCGCCCGAACGCCGCGTCAAAGATTATCCGCACCAGCTTTCCGGCGGAATGCGCCAGCGCATAATGATTGCGATGGCTCTCGCCTGCAATCCCGAACTCCTTATCGCCGACGAACCGACGACCGCGCTGGACGTAACGATTCAGGCGCAGATTCTGGAACTGCTCGATAATTTAAGAAAAACGCGCAAACTCGCGGTTTTACTGATTACGCACGATTTAGGCGTGGTTGCCGAAGTCGCCGACCGGGTTTGTGTGATGTACACGGGAAAAGTCGTCGAAGAATCAGGTGTTGACGAAATTTTCGAAAAGCCGAAACATCCATATACGCAGGGACTTCTGCGTTCCGTTCCGAAAATGCGCGGAATCGGGCAGGCGAAGGAAACGCGTCTTTCGACAATCGAAGGAACCGTTCCGAGTCCGACAAGTTTGCCCGAGGGCTGTCATTTTGCGCCGCGCTGCGAATTCCGTATGGAAAAATGCACACACGGCGAAATTCCGCTTTATCAAATGCACAAAGATATTTCTGTGCGCTGCGTCTTATATGAAGGAAAAAATTCCGAAAGGGAAAAAAGTTTATCTGCGGTATCCGAAAACATCTGATTTTGCGGAATTTACCGACTTAAATAAAGCAAGCGTCGAGTTTCATAAGGGCTTGGCAAATCCGCCGAAGGATCAAGAGTCGTTTGATGAATTTTTTGCAAAAAATGAGCAAACGGCAAACGAGAGTTTCTTTATCTGTTCGGTAGAAACGGATGAAATTGCGGGTTCAATCGGGCTTTCGCAAATATTTCGCGGCGGTTTTCAAAACGCATATCTGGGATATTATCTCGGCGAAAAATTCGCGGGAAAAGGTTTTGCCACGGAAGCAATAGCTTTGATCGTGAAATTTGCGTTTGAAGATTTGCTGCTTCATCGCATCGAAGCAAATATTCAGCCGCATAATTTTGCATCAATCGCGGTTGTCAAAAAAAACGGTTTTTCCAAAGAAGGATTTTCGCCGAAATATCTTAATATTGACGGCATTTGGCGTGACCACGAGCGTTGGGCGATAATCAATGAAAATTGGGAAAAAGAAAGTGAATAAAAAATTAAAATAATGAGCGAATTCGGAACGAAAACCGAAAAACAAAATCT
>CAYUGW010000760.1:0-2136 GCA_964444245.1 uncultured Blastocatellaceae bacterium
GAAATCGAGCCTTTTTTCAGCCTCGATCAAGAAGGCGGACTTGTTGACCGCCTTAGAAGAATATCAACGCCGATGCCTGCGGCGAGTTCTTTGAGAAAAACGGAAGAAGCCGCAACGCTTGCCGAAACTACTGCCGAAATCATTAAAATTCTCGGGTTTAATATGAATTTCGCTCCGGTCATTGATGTTGTAGATGAAAAACGCGAAAAATTTCAAAACGGTCTGCAATCGAGAGCCTTTGGAAAATCAAAAGAGGAAGTCATCGAATTTGCCGGAAAATATCTCGATGTTTTGCAAAAAAACGGAATTCTCGGCTGCTTAAAGCATTTTCCCGGTCTCGGCGGCGCGATAAAAGACGCACACGACGAATTGCCCCGCATTGAAATTTCCAAGGAAGAATTATTTGAAAACGATCTTTTTCCATATAAAGAATTTCTAAAATCAAACGAAGTCAACGCAATTATGGTCGCGCACGCGAGTTTTCCAAACTCGGATTTGCAAGAAACCGACCAAAATGGCAAACTTTTACCGACTTCTTTGAGTTTTAATTTTGTTACGAAACTTTTGCGCGAAGATTTAAGGTATGATCGGCTTGTAATTACGGACGATTTGGAAATGGGCGCAATCGTCAGAAATTACGGAATCGGCGAAGCCTGCAAGATGGCAATCAAAGCCGGCGAAGATATGCCGGCAATCTGCGCTAATGAATATGCTGTCCGCGAAGGTTTCCGGGCGGTTTTGGAAGCCGTCATAACGGAAGAAATTCCGGAGTCGAGAATTGATCAATCATTAAAGCGAATTTTTCAAATTAAACAAAAAATTCAAAAACCTATACCTTTTGATTCCGCCAAGCTAAACACGCTCTCCGAAAAAATCGCGGAATTGAATATTCAAGTCAAATACAGCTACGGAGGATAAATTATTTTGCGTCATTATTTTTTAGTTTTCATTTTATTTACGGGTCTTATTTTTTCAGTTTCGTGTCGAACACAAAATAAAGAGATCGTCACCATCGGTCTTTCCGATAAATTTTCGCAGCTAAATTCTTTAACGACCAAAGAATCAGGCGCGGCGGGCGAACGCATCCGCAATTTGATGTTTAACACTTTGGTCAGAAAAAACGAAAAATTTGAATACGTCGGCGAACTCGCCCGGGAAATTGCGGTTTCCGAAGACGGGAAAATTATTACTTTTAATCTGCGCGAAAATGTAAACTTTCATAACGGCAAAACCTTAACCTCGGCTGATGTCAAATATACATTTGAACAACTGCTTGCCAGCGACGGTTTTAAAAGAGGAGCATTTATCGAAACGATTGAAGGGAAAACCGCTCCGCTCGTGGCTTCGATTGATACGCCTAATCCGCAAACTGCCGTATTTAATTTGAGCCGAGCCGGACTGAAGAATCAGGTTTTATCAAATCTCGTTCCCGTTCCGATCATTCCCGAAGGCACGATTGCGCAGCAAAATGAAACTCCGGTCGGTTCGGGTCCTTTTAAGTTTATCAATTTTGATTCGGCGCAAAGCATTGTCGAATTCGAAGCTTTTCCGGAGTATTGGGAAGGTGCGCCGACAGTCGGCAGAATCAGGGTAAAAACAATCACCGATGCCAATTCGATGCAAGCCGAACTGCAAAGCGGCGCGGTTGATATTGCCCCCTTGCCGACCAATCTCGCGCCCGATGCAATCAAATCTCTCGGACAAAATCCGAACTTAAAGGTCGAACAATTCAACGGCTCGAATATTCAATATCTGCAATTTAATACGCAGATCGCACCGCTTAATAACGCAAAACTTCGCCAGGCGGTCGCCTTTGCAATCAACCGCGAGGAGATTATCAACAATCTGCTTTCCGGTCAGGCAACCATTGCCCATTCGGTTTTGCCTGCGGAATCATGGGCTTATAATGCTCCGGTTAAATATTCATACGATCCCGAAAAAGCCAGACAACTCCTTAAGGAATCCGGTTACAACAACGAACCGATTCAATTTAAGTATTCCGCCGGAAGCGCGGCGACGAATAATTATGCTCAGGTAATTCAAAATTCCTTAAAGGAAATCGGCTTAAATGTTGTTATTGAAACACTTGACCGCGAAGTCCTGCTCGATCAATTGGCAAAAGGTCAATATCAGATG
>CAYUGW010000761.1:0-2133 GCA_964444245.1 uncultured Blastocatellaceae bacterium
TTCGCGAAGGCGGCAGAACGGTCGGCGCGGGAACGGTTTCCGAAATTGTTGAATAGTTAATTTAATTTCAAATTTCAGATTCCAAATTTCAAATTAAATCTGGAATCTGGAATCTGAAATCTGGAATTTAGAAATTATGTTAAACGAAAAAATACGCATCAAGCTGAAAGCATACGACCACAGAGTTTTAGACCAGTCAACGGTCGAAATTGTTGAAACTGCCAAGCGAACAGGCGCACGGATCGCCGGTCCGATTCCGCTCCCGACAGTCAAAAATAAATGGACTGTTCTGCGTTCGCCGCACGTTGATAAAAAATCGCGTGAGCAGTTTGAAATCAGAACGCACAAGCGTTTAATGGATATTCTCGATCCGACGGCTGAAACGGTTGATGCCTTGATGAAATTGGATTTACCCGCCGGTGTTGATGTAGAAATCAAAGCATTCGGTTAGATTTAGTCAAAAGTCTGTCGGGTCTGACGAGTTTATTGAGTCAGTTGTTGACTCGACAGACCCGACAGACTCGGAAGACTCGATAGACTCAAAAAAAAAGATATGATTAACGGAATCATCGGTAGAAAAGTAGGAATGACGCAGCTCTTTGCGGAAGATGGAACGGTTACTCCGGTAACGGTCATCAAAGCGGGACCTTGTGTTGTCGTGCAGACAAAAAGCGCAAACGGGCGCGATGGTTATAATGCGGTTCAGCTCGGTTTGGTCGAAGATCAGCCGATCAAAATGAAAAACGTGACAAAACCGATGCGCGGACATTTTGAAAAAACAGGCAGCGGCATTCCGCCGACCCGCGTTTTGCGAGAAATTCGATTGACTGACGAACCCGATGCGAGCATCGGCGATCAGGTAAAAGCTGATTTATTTAACGACGGCGATGCAATTGAAGTTGTCGGAAAATCGAAAGGTCGCGGTTTTGCGGGAACGATTAAGCGTCATAACTTCCAGCGCGGTCCGATGTCGCACGGTTCGATGAATATCCGCGCACCCGGCTCGATCGGTCAGTCGGCTTATCCGTCGCGTGTAATTAAAGGAACGAAATCTTCCGGACATATGGGCGATGAGCGCGTAACCGTAAGAGGTTTAAAGGTTGCAAAGGTTGATGCCGAGAACAATCTGATAATGGTTCGCGGCGCAGTTCCCGGTCCGAACGGAAGTTTGGTTATTGTTAAGAAATCAGATAAGAAATAGTTTAAGGTTCAAAGTTTAAGGTTCAAAGTTAGAAAACTTGGAACTTGGAACTTGGAACTTGGAACTTGAATGGAGTGAGATTATGCCTACCGCAAAGGTTCGCAATTTAAGTAATAAAGAGGTCGGAGAAGTCGAACTTTCCGATGCCGTGTTCGGAGTTGATTTGAATGAATCGCTCATCCATGCGGCAGTTACCAATTATCTGGCAAATCGCCGGCAAGGAACAGCCGCTACCAAAACCCGCGGTAATGTTTCGGGCGGCGGTAAAAAGCCCTGGAAGCAAAAAGGAACAGGTCGGGCGCGGGTTGCGTCGAATCGTTCACCTTTATGGCGCGGCGGCGGTCGCGTACACGGTCCGCAACCGCGAGATTGGTCATACAAAATGCCCAAGAAAATGCGGCGCGGTGCGCTTCGCTCGGCTTTGTCGGAAAGATTGCGTGAAGGAAATTTGATTATCATCGAAGATTTTTCGATTGACAGCCAGAAAACGCGCGATTTCGTTAATGTTTTGTCAACGCTCGGATTTGCCGATAAAAAGAAAGCGACGAAGGTTTTAATCGTTGATTCGCTGGACAATCAAAATTTGGTTTTGTCCTCGCGCAACGTTCAGAAAACGAAGGTTACAAACGGTTTCGGTTTGAACATTTACGATCTGATCTATCACGAAAAACTTCTGATTTCAAAAGCGGCACTCGAAGAATTAAATCATCTGCTTGATCCGCAGAGAGAAAAAAGCGGGGCTGATACGGAAGTTGCGGAAGTAGAAGCTAAGACCGAAGCTAAACCGAAGGCTAAGAAAGAAGCTAAACCGAAAAAGGAAAAAGCTGAAAAAGCCGAAAAAGTAGAAGACGCTCCGGCAGTTGAAACAGGCGAAACCGAGGAGGCGACGGAAAATGAGTAAATTAAATGTTTGGGACGTTTTAAAGTCGCCG
>CAYUGW010000762.1:0-2126 GCA_964444245.1 uncultured Blastocatellaceae bacterium
CGACGACCTTGAAAACTTCCGCGTTTCCGCTCGGCGGCAAGAGTTGGTTGCGCCGGTTTTGCATATTTCGTCTGCCTTGCCCGCCGCCAACACCGCGCGGCATCGAAGCGTTTTCCGTCATCGCGTCCGCATCATCGGCTTCTTCTTCAAGTTTCGGCTCAATGAGCGGCTGCTCGATTTGTTTGATAAGCATCGCTTTTGTATTCGGCGAAATCTCGCCTTCCAAAATCCCGGCGATTGCTTTTGAAAGAATTTCTTCTTTGTCCGTTGCCTCGAATTTTTTCAAATTTACGCGAGTTCCGCGAATTTGATTGGCGGAAAGCGCGACGGCAAAATTCATTCTTTCGAGAAGTGCGCCCGTATTTACCCAATCCTCAGCCGTATCCGGATATCCGGTCGGGGCTTGATAACCGTAGAGCGGTTCGCCCATTTTCTGCAAAAGAGCGAGAACCGCCGGACTCGAATTCGTGTCGGCATCGAGCGCACGCAGGGAGCTGACCATTAATTCAAAAGGCGTTTTGATCTTGGCGCGGTAATTTTCCGCCGCGTAAAATTCGTCGCTCGTAAAAATTGCCGAAAGCGTCTGTTTTATATCGCCGTTCGATGTTTGAAAAGCATTCGCAACTCTTTCGACCAATTCCTCGCTCGGATTGTCATTAACAAATTTTACCGCCAATTTCCGCGCGATAAATTTTGCGGTCGAAGGATGTTTGACCAGAATATCAATGACTTTTAAACCATCGTTAATTCCGCCTTCCTTTACTTTTTGTCCTAAAACGAGTTTTTCGCCCGTATCGTGCTGGCGTGCATTAAAATAAAATTCGCCCGATTCGATGCCTTCGGGAATACCAGCCATTCTTGCCAGGCGGTTCATTCTTCTGTCTTCTGTACCTTTAATCATATTTCCCGCCGCGTTGCGATACCCGCGCGGATCGGCAATCGTCCAACCGGTAAAAGCGCGGGCGACTTCCGTGATGTCTTTCTGCGTGTAACCGCCGTCAACGCCGAGCGTGTGAAGTTCCATAATCTCACGCGCATAATTTTCGTTGATTCCGCGCTGTCTGCGTTGCTGATTATTTTGCTGCTCGCGCATTTGTTTGAGCCGCGCATCGAGCTGAGCGTCATTAACCTTGAATCTTTCTTTGAGGCGTTCGCGCATTCGCGGCGGAATCGTTTCTCCGCTTTTCAGCATTTGCTGCAGACGATTATTGGCGCGGTTGTTTCCCGCCTGCATATTCGGCGAAACGCTCTGAAAATTATCCAGATAAAAAAGCATCGCCGGATGCTGCGCCGTGCCGACGAGCAAATCCTTGAAATTTCCGAGCGCGTTTCGTCTGATCACGTCGCGGTCATAACTCGGCAGATACCAGCGAACCGCGCCTTTTCCGGCAAAAACGTTAAAATGATTTGTCCAGAAATCAACCATTTGTTCCTGAAGCTGTTTTTCGGAATAGACGGCGCGAAGTATGCGCGAAGCCGATAAATCTCTTAAAATCTGATTTGCCGGACGCAGATCGTATTCCTTGTAAATTGCGGCGAGTTTTTGCCGCCGTTCGCGTTGGTCTGCCTGAATTTCCTGCGCGCTTTTTTCTTCCGTCGCGGCGTTATTATTAGGGTTTTGCGCGGCATTATTTCTGCCGTTCGTCCCTTCAAGCATTCTGAGGAGTGCGCCCGGATTCGGATATTTGGCGAAAATTTCCGAAGTTTCCATTTTCAGAATCTCCAGATTTTTGATTTTTGCTTCTACTGCCGAATCATTGAGCGAAACGGGATTCAGTTGCTGCCGGATATATTTATCCAAACCGATTGCTTTTACCTTTTCGACATCGCCGGGACGCGCTCCGAAGCCGAGCCGATTTAGAACGTGAAGAATTTTTTGATCTTCGGTCAAGGATTTTGCGTTTGCTGCTCGCGTCATATTTTGCGCATTCGCACCGCTTGCAAAAATCGGAATCAGCATTGCCAGCACTACAAAAAAAGCCGTGAATTTATAAATTTCAGAAAATTTGCGTATCATTATAATTTACCTCGAAAAATCTGTTTGCTTTATTGTTTCAAAGACTAGGGCAACCGCATCTAAATTTTACTGAAAATAAAGGGTTTATGAATGTTCGCAATAATTCAGC
>CAYUGW010000763.1:0-2108 GCA_964444245.1 uncultured Blastocatellaceae bacterium
CGAGGCGAGCGCCAGCGCCACGGGGTTCAGTCTGGGCAGCGACATGCTCACCCAGGGGAAATACGGTGCCGCCAAAGCCCTTATCGCCAACACCGCGCTGAATGCCGAGCGTTCTGGCAGCGATAGCGGCCAGACGTTCATCATCGCCGCTTCGGAAAGTTCCGGCAAGCGCATCCGCCTGAACCCAGCCGGAACTTTTCGTCGAAGTATTGACGCGATAAAAAGTTACGCCGTCGGCTTGCCTCGATTCGGCGACCGTAATTTCCCTGCCGCCGCTCATTCTTTGGATCGGACGCGCATAGAGGCTCGGACCGGCGCGCAAAACGGCGAGCCTTTGATCCACGACAATCGCCTTATTGCCGACATTTTTTTTAACCTGTGCGGCATTTGATCGCGGATTTCGTGAACCACCACCACGTCTTTGCGCGGAAATTGTCAAACTGAAAATAATGATTGAAAGAACAATGAGAATAGAAACTGTGCGTTTCATTTTGAGATTCCTCCTGATTTGTGAATTTTTTTGAGTTTGCGATTTTAGATTTCAGTGATTTTTCTAAAATCGGATTAAAAAAATTGAGTATTGTTAAGGAAGCGGTCTTTGACCGCGTTTTCGTTTAATTCTAAATGTTTGTTAAGCTTCGGTTTCCGCGGTCAAAGACCGCTCGCTTAACGGTTAATTTATAGAGATTTCTAAAACTTAATTTTACTTTTGCCTTTTTACTTTTTACTTTTTACCTTGCTCCGCATTCCCGCGTGATGAAAATGGCAGATGGCAATGGCGAGTGCATCCGCCGCGTCGTGCGGTTCGGGTTTGTTTTTCAGGCGCAGAAGAATTCGTACCATTTCCTGAACCTGATGTTTTTCGGCGTTTCCGTAGCCGACGACCGTCTGTTTAATCAGGCGCGGGCTGTATTCGGCGATTTCCAAACCTGATTTTTCTCCGGCAAGCAAAACAACGCCGCGCACCTGTCCGAGCTTGAGCGCGACTTTGACGTTTGTCGCATAAAACGCTTCTTCGACCGATAAAACATCGGGTTGGAATTTTTCGATAACGACCTCGATGCCTTCAAAAATTTTCAGAACGCGCTTTGAAAAACTTTCACGCGGACTCGATTTAATAGTGCCGAAATCAACGACCGAATATTTCAAACCGCTGCCTTCGACAACGCCCCAGCCGAGCGTCTGACTTCCCGGATCAATTCCTAAAACACGCATTTTTTCTTATTGATGAGCTAATCTATTTTGAGTTTATAAAAGATTTTATGAAAATCAAACGCCTTTGCGGCAAACTATTTATAAAATATGCACTCACAATACCTTATTTGTTTTGTTAAAATCAAGTTTTTTATTTATGCTAATCAAGATTTATTAAAATATGGAAAAATATTTCTGCTCGGCTTCATTACATAGTTTGAGCGGTTTGTCGTAAAATAAGCAATCGCATGAAAAACTCAAGCCCGAATAATGCAATCCGCGCACTTTTGTCCGAGATAGTCGATTACGCCGGACTTTTTCCGCCGTCGCAGCTTTCGATGCCGGAAGCGGTGATAAATTACGCGAAATATAAGAACAGCAATTACAATTGGATGCTCGGTCGCTTCGTCGTTCCGGTCGCGCGGCTGGACGAATTTCTGGAAAATGCGCGTGATTTCTTCGGGCGCGATGCGGCAAACGGCTGGCACTTAAGCGTTCTGGCAAGCGAGGATATTTACGAAACGATCAGCCGCGTGATCGAATTTAACGCCGAATTCGCGCCGTTTGCGATGATTGATTCGCTCGAAGTAAAAGCCGAATCGAATGCGGAAATCGAATATATCGCCGAAGCCGTGCCGGACGATCTGCCGACATTTTTCGAAGTTCCGCTCGATAGAAATCTCGGCGAATTAATCGCGACGCTGGCAATAAAAAAGCGTTTCGGAAAAATCCGGATGGGCGGCGTGACGGAAGATGCTTTTCCGAAAATCGGGCAAATAATACGTTTTATCAGAACCTGTCTGGCGGCGAATCTGCCGTTCAAAGCGACCGCCGGACTTCATCACCCGGTGCGCTGTTTTAAACCTTTGACATACGAAAAGGACGCGCCCGAAGGAATGATGAACGGATTTTTA
>CAYUGW010000764.1:0-2103 GCA_964444245.1 uncultured Blastocatellaceae bacterium
GTTCGCTACCGCTCACTATACTGATTTTATTACTAATCAATGCACGGCTCTAACAAAATCAGTTTTTATTATTTTTCACTTTTTACTTTTGCCTTTTTACTTTTTACTTAAAAAAACTTTGCGTTAAAATAAATTTATGAGCAATTCATTCCCCGTTTCCGAAAATGTCGCCCGAATGAAAACTTCTTCGACGTTCAAAGCAATGCAAGCCGCCGCGAATTTACGCGAACAAGGCTACGACGTAATTGATCTGACGGTCGGCGAACCCGATTTTCAAACGCCCGAATTTATTAAAGATTTAGCAATCGAAGGACTTGAAAAAGGTTTTACGAAATACACCGCCGCCGCCGGAATGAAGCCTTTTGTCGAAGCGGTCGCCGGATTTTATGACGAACAATTCGGCGCGAAAATTTCGCCTCAGGAAATCGCGGCTTCGTGCGGCGGAAAACAGGCGCTTTTTAATGCCGCCTGCACGCTTTTGAATGCGGGCGATGAATGCCTTATTCCGAAACCTTATTGGGTAACGTTTCCCGAAATCGTCAGTTTCACGGGCGCAAAAAACGTTTTTATCGAAACCGAGGAAACGGATTTTATTCTTTCGGCAGAGCAAGTTAAAAACGCGATCACCGATAAAACCAAACTATTGATCGTCAATTCGCCGAGCAATCCGAGCGGCAGAGTGATTCCGGCAAGCGAGATGCGAAAAATCATCGAAGTTTGCGCGGAAAGAAATGTCTATGTTTTAACGGACGAATGTTATCTGTTTTTCGTCTATCCGCCGTCGGAAGTTTTTACATCGGCGGTTTTGCCGAAAGAGTTACGCGATTTTGTCTGCGTTGCCGGTTCGTTTTCAAAAACTTACGCGATGACCGGCTGGCGCATCGGCTACACGATTGCGAATGAAGATTGGACAAAAGAGATGATAAAACTGCAGAGCCATTCGGCGACGCACCCGACATCGTTTGTGCAATACGCCTGCGCGCGGGCGATGCAGCGGCGCGCTGAATCAATGAACGCGGTCGGCGAAATGCTTGCCGAATACAAACTCCGGCGCGATTATTTAATTCCCGAACTCAATAAAATCAACGATCTAAAATGCGCGATGCCCGAAGGCGCGTTTTACGCTTTTCTCGATGTCAGAGATTTAATCGGCGAAAAATTCGCTAAATCCGAAGATGTCGCGGATTATCTTTTAACCGAAGCGCAAGTCGTCACAACCGACGGCGCGGGCTTCGGCGCGGAAGGTTTTTTGCGGCTTTCGTATGCAACCTCGATGAAAAATCTGGAAACTGCCGTGGAGCGAATGAAAAAATTGTTCAATTCTCAATCCGATGCTTGGGCAAATGTATAATATTTCGAAGAAATTATCAGTTAAAATCCAACGAACCATTGATGAATTTGTTGCTGATTCAGAGCCTTTTTTCGTTGAATGTGAAATTTCAAATGAAAAGCTTAATTTGCGGAAAATTGCTGCTGAAATCAAGGTTTTACCGATTGTATTTGATTGGTTTGCGTGTTGGGGCATCAAGCCGGACGGACAAATAATTCTCATTGATTTTGATCAACCCTACAAAATCGAAATTGTAGAAAATCAGAAAATCATAAATATGGTTTTAAATGATACCTCTAAAAAGTATTCCGAATTAAAAGAACTAATGCCAAATCGCAACCCGGAATCAATAATTTGTTCGAGTTGTGAAGGAACAGGAATTACAAAAGAATTTTCTGAAAATGAATTTCTTTCAAAATCAAATCGCTGTAACTGCGGTGGTGTGGGTTGGCTTCCGAGTTCAGACGAAAAATATCTTTATTTTTAAATTTTTATGACAGAAATAATCGGTTGGTCAAGTTCCTTGATCTTGCTTCTCACGCTCATCAAGCAGGTTTATAAACAATGGAAAGACGGCGAAACGGAAGGCGTTTCAAAATGGCTGTTTATCGGTCAGCTTTGTGCTTCGGTCGGTTTTACCATTTACAGCTATCTCGTTGAAAACTGGGTTTTTATGGTAACGAACGGGCTTTTGACGATCAATAATATTATCGGAATTTCGCTCTATTTTTACTTTGTGAAAAAGAATAAAAAGCAAAAAGATTAATCTTCAT
>CAYUGW010000765.1:0-2102 GCA_964444245.1 uncultured Blastocatellaceae bacterium
TGAAAAGGTGAAAAAGTTTTTGATATTTCAGGCATATATTTTCTTGGAATAATAAAAATAATTTACCGAAAAAGGTTTGTAAACGAGCGCAAAAAAAACTTTTTCACTTTTTCACACTTTCACTTTTTTACTATTTCTAAAAATTCGACCGACATCAATTAAAAATATTGCTAAATTAGATTTTTTTTATATAATCATAAGACAATGAAATCTAGGCTTTTCACTTTTTTTTGCATTTTATTTGTTTTTGTTTCGATTGCTAAAGCTGAAAAAATCGAATGGTTTACGGATTTAAATACCGCTTCGAAAGCCGCGAAAAAGAGCGGAAAACCGATACTGCTCGATTTTACGGCGAAATGGTGCGGACCGTGCAAAAGGATGGATCGGGAATTTTGGGTTAGAGAAGATGTGATCAAACTTTCGAAAAAGGTTATTTTTGTCAAAATTGACAGCGACAATAATATCGAATTAAAGAGAAAATACGGCGTTCGCGGAATCCCGAATGTTACGATCACGGATTCGTGGGGAATAAAATTAATTCATCACGCGGGATATTTACCCGCCAGAGCCGACGAAATAGTTAAAAAAATCGGTTCTGTCCCGACCGATTTCACTGAAATAATGAAAGCCGGAAACCTCCTTGAAAAAGATGCGAACGATGTAATCGCATTAGCCGAAATCGCCGCATTTTATCAAAAAAAGAATTTTTACGCGCCGAGCAATGAACTTTACCTGAGAATTTTAGAATTGGAAAAAACTCCTGCGCAGAGAGAAATCGTAAAGCTGAATCTGGGTTTTAATTATTTGAGGCTCGGAAAAATTACGGAAGCGGAAGATATTTTTAAGAATTTTCCACAGGAATTTCCGAAAAGCAAAAATGCCGATATGGCTCTGCACGGCGAGATTTTCATTCTGGTCAAACAAAATAAAATCCCGCAAGCCGAAAAATTATTTGAAAAACTTAAAAAGGAATTTCCGAGATCATTAATGATTTCGCAGGCGAATCAGGTTTTGAGCGATGCGAAATTGCAGTAACATTTAAATTTATTATTCGACTTTTGCAAGTTTTTCCAGACAATTCGGGCATAAACAATCTTTAAATTTAGATTTCAACTCTTCGCGGTTTTCATCCGTGAGGTCAACCTTCATACACCAGCAGCCTTTGAGGGACGCGCCGCAGACAAATTCTTCGCCGCACGCTTCACAAAGAGAAGGTTCTTTATATTGTTCGGAAATAAAACCGAGTGCTTTTTTAAGTTTCATTAAAATTACTTTGCCTGCAAACAGGGTTTACCCGCCGACTTATCGGCTAATTCACGCGCTTTTTCATTGGCGTTCGCCATCGGTTTAACAATATCTGTGATGCAAACAAACTCGTTTTCAAATTTTGTAACGACCAGATAAGATGTGATTTTTTCAGGATTTTCGGAATCTGCATTGACATTGTAGCGAGTAATCAGAGCAATCGGCGTGATCTTGCCGCCGGTTTTTTTTACGCGCCATTCCGCTTTATCGCCGAATGAAGAAAACGCATTTGAAACATTTGCCGGAAAATCGAGTTCCCATTTATCGCCCGACGTGGCGATAACGTTGATTGACTGGCGCAGATCGCCTTCGGTTACTTCCAGTTTGTAAATGCCGATTCCCGGACATTCCTGAACGCTCCAAGCTTCTTCTTCGCTTGATGAAGTGGTTTTACATTTTTCAGCCGCCAGATCGGTGTAGATTGATTCGATTTCGCCTGACTTTGCCGGAGAAATTTTGTTTTTTTCGGCGTAATTAACTTCATTTTTTGCCGTAGCATTTTCTTCGGTTTTATTTTCGTTGGAAGAAGATTTTCCGCCGCCGCCCGTCGTTTCGGTCGAATTTGTTTGATTAGCGTTAATTTCCCGGTTTGCCGTGCAATTTATGAAAACGACAAGGCAAATCAAAATCAAAAAAATACCCAATTTGCTGAAAATATTCATTTGTTTATTTTATTTCAACATTTACAGTAACGTCAATTTCTTCGAGCGAAAGCTCGCTGACTTTAGAGAGATTACTGACCTCAAAAACATAATCGCCTGTTTCTCTTAATTTTGCGGAAAAGGTTGTGCCGGCTT
>CAYUGW010000766.1:0-2101 GCA_964444245.1 uncultured Blastocatellaceae bacterium
TTCGCCTCTTCATCCCGTGCGGCAAGTGCTTCAAAAACGGAGATTTCGCCCGTAATATCCGTGTAATGTTTGCCGAGCCGCAAACACGCTTCGACCATCTGCGCGGAAGTCAAAGAAAACGGTCCGGCGCAATGAATGACAAAATCAACTTCCTTCAAAGTATATTCGAGCGATTTTTTATCTTCGAGCGCGAAAGTGCGGCAAGTCAGATTCAGCTCTTTTGCCAGAGGTTCGACTTTATTTCTGCTTCGTCCCGCCAGAATCGGCTTTAAACCGCGCTTGACGGCTTCGCGGGCAATTAATTCGCCGGTGTAGCCGTTTGCGCCGTAGATCAGGAAATTTTTCATAAAATTAAGGTTTCCGACTGGAGCGCAAGCGTCCCCGCTTGCAATGAGCGCGATAGCGCGAAAAAGCCTTTGCTTACGATAAAGTTAATTGAAATCAAACGCCATTCCGCCGCTTTTGCGACGGTTGCAAGCGGGGACGCTTGCGCTCCAGTCAATTGTCAATTGATGCTCGCGCAATTCTTTTTTCATAATCTAAAAAGTTGTAAATATCGTTTTTGCGTGGCAAAAAGTTTGTCCAAAAACTCTTCGCGGTCAATTTCCTTCGCGCCCAAAATTTCAAAATGCGGTGTCATAACCTGTATATCAACCCACGTTGCGCCGCGCTTTTTCAGATGTTCGATCAAAAAAAGAAGCGCGAGTTTCGAGGCGTTCGAACGCCGGTGAAACATACTTTCGCCGCAGAAAACGCCGCCCGCGTCAACGCCGTAAAGTCCGCCGACGAGCGTGTCGTTTTCCCATACTTCGACGCTGTGTGCCATTCCGGTTCTGTGAAATTCGATATAAGTTTCAATAAATTCGTCGGTTATCCAGGTTCCGCTCTCGAATTTGCGTTTTGCTTCGGCGCAAGCTTTGATGACCGCCGCGAAATCTTTGTCAATCGTGAATGTAAAATCGGTTTTTTGCCGTTCTTTTCGCAAAGTGCGCGGAATGTGAAGCTCGTCAAATTCGAGAATCGCGCGGTGTTCGGGACAAAACCATGGAAGCGGAAGTCCGTCAATATGCCACGGGAAAATTCCTTTTCCGTAAGCGTTTTTCAAGTTTTCGACCGTCAGATCGCCGCCGAATCCGATAATGTCGCGGGCGTTGTAATAGTAATCGCCGAATAAAACCCATTCGGAAAACTCGTGCGTGCGCGGATTCGGGAAATTGATCAAAGCAGACATTTCGGGAACTATTTTAGCAAATCAAAGTGTAAAGAGGAGAAAAAAAATTACAGGAGTGAAAATAATGTTGAATTTTGTAAAATCTTTGTTGACGAATCGTTTCGGAATAGTTTTGGGAATCTTAAATCTGTGCTGCATTCCGTTATACAGCTTATTTTCGTTTTCTTTTTCAAACTCGATTTTTCTCAGGTCTTTGTTTGTTTCCGCTAATTCTCCGGCAATAATTTTGTCTGTGATTTTTGGAAGTTTAATTGAAGCGATGTTTCCGGTATTTAAGCCTATGGCAACAGAAGTTCTCTTTATTCCGATTTTCATTCTGCTTCAATGGGTTTTCATCGGATATTTATCAAAGATAATCGCGGAAAAAATAAGGTCGAATTTTAATTAAAATCCAAATTAAAACAAAACTCTGCGGTCTTTGCGATCTTCGCGGTTAAAATTATCTTTTTAACGCAAAGATCGCAAAGACCGCAAAGTTTTTGTAATTTATTTAGCCGAGTTTCAGCGCGTTGGTTGATTCGCGGCTCGCCCTGCCACCGATGATCAGAAACGTGAAATTCCCTTTATTCCAATCCGTTCCTTTCGCTTTGGTCTGCCAGCTTGCCGAAACTACTCCTTTGGTTATAATTCCCGAAACCGAATCATAGACACTTTTTTGAGCTTCGCTCAGGTTATGAATGATATTGATCTGCACGCTCGTTCCGTCCGGCGCGCTGCCGTGGAGTTCGGCGATGATTTTAACATTCGTGTTCGGGTTGGCAGTTTCTTTTTCCCACTGCGCGGTTTTGTAAAAATTCGCGCCCGTATTCGGCACAAAACTGCCGGAATCAATCACCGCATTTTTCTGCGGCACAAAGCTGTCCGTTTGAT
>CAYUGW010000767.1:0-2093 GCA_964444245.1 uncultured Blastocatellaceae bacterium
AACCGCAGGATGTCGGCGGCTATTATCATCCCGATTCTGAAAAAACTTACGCCGCAATGCGACCTTCTGCGACGCTGAATGCGATTGTGGACGGGATTTAAAGCAACTTGCGGCTCAATGAAAGATAAGCACCTGAGCAAATGTTCTGAGATGTTTTGAAAAGTTCAGAGTTCGCGCTTTAGCGTGAAAACCGCCGCGCTTCGCTGGTGGTTTCCAAACTTAAGTTTGAACTCTGAACTTTTCAAAATGACCTTATTACTATCACTCGCAAAGACGCAAAGATGCATAAGAATACAAATTCTCTGAGTCTTTGCGGGAAACTTTTTTGGAACA
Source organism: uncultured Blastocatellaceae bacterium (assembly GCA_964444245.1). Classification (GTDB taxonomy): domain Bacteria; phylum Acidobacteriota; class Blastocatellia; order Pyrinomonadales; family Pyrinomonadaceae; genus JAHCHG01. The sequence continues at coordinate 334 of CAYUGW010000767.1, forward strand.
ATTTGCTTTTTGATGAGAAGCCAGATAAAGAACTTAACTGCTTTCATTTTAATGACTTTGGTAGTCTCATAAATGGGCGTTTTTGGGACGGTGTTTATTCTTTGAAACACGTAGGTTAAAAACCTTGCACTTCGAGTGCAAGAATTTATTATGCTTTCTTTTCTTTATCTGGAAAGAACAAATTAAGCGAATTTTATTCGCGTTCATTTTTCAAACCTCTGCACTTCTAGTGCAGAGTGGTTTAGTTTTCTGTAATATGCTTCTCAAATTCAAGTGCCAGTTGAAGCGAAGGCGCTTCAATATACTCGATAATTTGTCCACCGTTATAAAATAATATGCTAACAGTTTCAGGTTTCCATTGTTTCGGACGATTTACTAGAACTACCCTTTTCCCGACACGCTGTTTATTTAAGTGCTCGGAAGTAAATTCGATTAGGTGGAGAGTTTCCGACATCGCTTTATTGAAACTGGCGTCTGCTTCAATAGCCGATGAATGAAACCATGTCCCCTCGACTACCTCGTGACCATTATTGGATTCATAAAATTGCGCATATCCAAAATTGCCATCGCCGCGCATCGTTGGGATAAACCTTAAGTTTTGTTCGGATAAAATGCGATGTGGAGAACTAATCTTCTCATATTTAACTTGCCAGCAGATTGTGAGCCCGACAGCGAAAGTGATTAATGAAATTAGTACTCTAAAACTTATCTGTTTCATGTGGTAAGACTCCCGGTTATTTATTCACGTAAAATACTTCCGACTCTTTAAATCAAACGTTCGTTTGCGGATCATTGTTCAAAGTGTCCCCAAAAGGGTCGTTTTTGAAACGCTTTTCATTATATCTGAATTTAGTTGAAAAAGTTACCAAAAGATAAACACAAACTGGAAATTTGTCAGAAAATTGTTAGTTTTACCAAATTCGAGTTACGCAAACAAATTTTTTTCAGCCGCTAAAATCTCATTGCTCACTCGCGGTTTTGTTCTTTTGAATCATCTCGTTTATCGTGTCGGTTTCGCCGATTTCGTAAAGGCTGATCGAAGCGTCCTCGATGGTGAAGATTTGCCGGACTGTTGCATCGGCAAGCACATTGCCTTCTAAATCTTTGATGATTTGATGAACGGTGACGACGTTGCGACCTTTTTCGTCCGTCTCGAATTTTAAGGTTTCGAGTTCAGGTTGAATCGCCTTAAATTGATTCGTCCAGTATTCGCGCACCGCGTCGCGTCCGTAAACGAAACCGCCTTCCAGACCGTTCGCCCATTTCACGTCGGAACGCATCAGCGCGATGATCGTTTCGATCTCGCGTTTGTTAAAAGCATCGTATAAATTTTGCAGAAACTCTTGGTTAACACTCATAATTATTCACTTTATACGACGAATATATTTTAAACAAGTACAAAATGGCGGAACAATTTAAGACGATTTGCCCGCGAAAGTGCGCTAAAAGGCGCGAAAAAAAGATAAAAAAGAATTTATTTTGCCGGCGGATTTGCTCGAAGCGATGCAAAGTAAAAATCGCAGGAATCAGTAAAATTAATTCGTGTTTATTCGTGTAGCTTCGTGGTTAAAAACTTAATTTTTTCGCGCTTTTTCGCGTTTTTTCGCGGGCAAAAATTTCTTCGTTGGATATTTAAGATGCGGCGCGATAAATTAAAAGTTATATGAGCAAAGATTTTTCAAAACTTTTTTCGGGTTTTCTCTCTTCTACGCTCTCCGGCGGAAAACAGGGCGAGATCATCGTGCGCGATATTTTTCTCG
>CAYUGW010000768.1:0-2088 GCA_964444245.1 uncultured Blastocatellaceae bacterium
CGGGACTCCAAACTTTTTTCAAACGCCTTAAAATTTAATTTACGCTCTACTTAGTGTCAGACCATCACTAAAGTTTCGGCTCGATGAGCGGAAGGTCAACGATCAGCGGGCGATGGTCGGAGATTCGGTCTTCGACGACTTCGTTGATATCGGTCAAAGTCCGTCCGAAATGCGGGGCGAATAGATATGTTTGTTTATCTTCTTTTTCCGGATTTGCGGGTTTGACGAAAATCCAATCGAGTTTATATTTTCCGATAAAACCGATCGGACGTTTGACCTGATAAGTCGTGATAAATCCGAATTTTCCGCGTTCGTTTGAATTGGAAAGTCTTTTTCCTTTTCTGCCGCTCGAGCGCGCCGCATCGCCGCGAAAATCGAACGCGCCGCCGTCGGCAAAACGAAATTTTTCCAGCGTTCTGAAAAATTTTCTTTCGGGATTTGGCGAAATATACGGGATACTTTTAACGGTCGGGTCGGCGTGAGTTCGACCGAAAGTGATGGCGGTCAGGGCAAAATTTTCGAGAAATCCGATGCCGAAGATCATCGAAATTCCCCGCTTTATCCAGAATTTCGGGCTTCCGAAGCGTTTCGTCAATTCGCGGGTGAACGAAGTCGGCGTTAGATCGGAAGTCGAAGTATTCATATCGCCCGCCAAAATTACCGGGTGGCGGATTTCCTTGATTTCTTCGAGCAATTCCTTCAATTGTTTATGACGGTTGGCGGGTTTCGTGCGGTTTTCAAGATGCGTGCCGACGATGCTGACGCGTCCCGTGGGAAAACGCGGATCGGCAATTTCGGCGATCAAGGTCGTTCGCCCGCCGCGCCGGACTTCGGGCAGAATCTTTTCCAGAAAAACTCTCTTGGAAATTTGTCTTTTCCCTTTTTCGAGCAAACTCACGCCTTTTTTCTCGCTTTCATACCAATCATAAGGCTGATTTTTAAACGGCAAGAGCCGCACGTTTTCCAAAGGGAAACGGCTCAAAATGGCAACACCCTGCAAACCTTTGTAACGGTCTGGATCAACCGCGATCAGATCCAAAACTTCCTTTTCGCTCTCGTCTTCGGCTTTGATTTCCTGTTTGATTTGAATCGGGCTGAGTTCGACGAACTGCACGCCGAACGCGAAATTCATTCCTAATCTTTCGGCTAAATCGGCGGCAACATTGCGGTAATCGGTGCGTTTTAAGCCCCAATCAACTTCGTTTAAAACAATTACATCGGCTTGTCTGAGCAGAGCCGCCTGCTCCAGAATCTCGCGCCGTTTGTCGCTTTCGGGCGGAAATCTTTCGTTATCGAGCAATGCGAGCAACTCTTTTTCGCCTTTGAAAACGGCTTCAATCGCCTCGAATTCCAAACCGCGTTCGATATTCCAATGAACAACGCGCAGAAATTCGCCGAGCTGCGGCGATCTCGCCAAAGACAGCGGCACAGCTCGGCGAAACGAATTATTGACAAGAGGCTGTGTTAATAAAAGATTCAGCTTGCTTTCGAGAGAAGGCGAAAGTTTTTTATTATCGTAAAGCTGCTTTAATTCGGTGTATGAAAATAATTCCGGAGATTTGGGCGTATCGGATTTTGCCGAAATAAAATTGCTGCCGAATAAAATCAGCAGCAACAAGAAGATTATTCGATAATATTTCACAATCTTTGTGCCGTTCATAATTTTAAATTATCCGAAAATAAACAGGACGGGAATTTATTTTTATCACAAATAATAATGTCGAAAGTCGTTTTTATCAAATACGTTAAATTAAAGTATGACGTTCATTATTCTTTGTTTATAAAAAAGGTAGATTTTTAAGATACTGCGCCGGACATTCGCATAAAATCGGCGACGACGGCGCGAATCTCGCCGTAGCTGTAATCTTCGCCCAAAAATTCCTTGATCGGCGAAATTCCCTGTTCGGCATTGAGTTCGATTATAGCATTTCTGATCGTTTCGATTTTTTCCGGCGCAACCAATTCGTCGAGTTTTATTTCGCCGGTCGGAATAAATCTGACGAGATGCGTTTCAATCGTGCTGACGGCGAATTCGCGCTTTCGGGCGATTTCTTCGATTGATGCGCCCGATTTGAACATTTTCAGCGA
>CAYUGW010000769.1:0-2086 GCA_964444245.1 uncultured Blastocatellaceae bacterium
TCATTTTTAATCTGAAATCCGGAATCTGGAATCTGGAATCTGAAATCTGAAATCTGAAATCTGAAATTATCAAGGCAAAATCGTTACAATAGTTCCGACCGGAATCGCGTCAAAGAGTTCCTGCATTTCTTCGTTACGAAGCGCAACGCAGCCGTCCGTCCAATCGGAAATCGTGCCGCCGCCGTGAATATAAATCTCGCCGCCGAGGCGTGTTTTTTGCGGCGGCATTTGTTTGTTTTTTACGGCTTCCAGAATCTGATCGTGATCTTCGCGGGAAATCAGTTTTTCCGCCAAACCGCGCTTTGCATCTTCGATTGAGGGATAACTCACGCCGAGCGACAGGAAAAATCGGCTCTTATCGTTTTTCGTAAAAATGTAAAATTCGCCTTCCGGCGTTCTGCCGTCGCCTTCTTCTTTTTTGTCGCCTTCGGGCGTGAAACCCAAAACCATCGCGTAGGTTTTAACTAATCTTTCGCCGTCAAAAACCTGTAATTCGCGCTTTTCCTTTTTAATGACCAGACGCGGATTTTCTAAAATAGGCAGTTCGCTGTTTTCCCATGGCATAACAAAAAAATTTCCCGACACGAAAAATGCGGTTATTAAAACGATAAGAATAGTTAGAGGTAAAATCAGTTTTTTCATTGTTTTTTAATCAGTCCGAGCGAGCCGCAGCGAGTATCTCGATCACCATTTAACTTCATTCTAAGCACAGCTGCTCGCTACCGCTCGCTATACTGATTCAGTATTTCGATTTTTCGCGGGTCATCACCGTCGCCTACTATTTTTACACTAAAAACTTTTCCGGGAAAAGTAAAATCTTTGAGCCGCTCCGACCATTCGATGATAACGACCGCGTTTTCTTCTTCCAGAATTTCGCTTAAACCGACCGCAAAAGCGACATCGGAATTTTCCTGAAGTCGCCAAAAATCAATGTGATAAACATTAAACAGTTCGGCTCTGTAAAGATTGACGAGCGTAAAACTCGGACTCGTAACTTCGTCTATATCAAAATCAAGCGCATTTAAAATGCCTTTGGTAAAAAGAGTTTTCCCCGCGCCGAGGTCGCCTTCAAGAAGAATAACTTCGCCGCCCTTCAGATTTTCGCCGACCTTTTCGCCGAGATCGAAAGTTTCCTCAGGTGAATTTGAAACGTAATTTTCGATCTTTGAACTTTGAACTTTGAACTTTGAACTTGTCATTCTAATCAATTTTTAATCCGATCTGCGAAAACCAGCTTAATTTATCCCAGTAACCGTGCTGCAGGATAATTTTTTCATCTTTGAACCGGAAAAAGCCGCAGCCGCGAATTTCAAAGGATTTTCCGGTCGGCGCGTTTCCGTAAAACTCTCCCGAAAAAGTGCCGCCGCCGATCCATTCCCAAGCCGCAAAATCGCCGTCCGACATCAGATTTTCAACCTTTGACCAGGCGTTCGGAAAGCCTCTGAAAAATTCCGCCGTATCTTTATAAATCTGCTCTTTGCCGACGGAAGGCGCGCCAGCCGCGATCTGAAAATTTACGGCATCTTCGGCGTAACACGCCACAACAGCTTCCAAATCTCTCCCTTGAAATGCGTAAATCCAATTTTGCAGAAGTTCTTTTGAATTCATTTAATTCTCCAATTGCCGAAATGCTTTATTCAAACATTGTCTGACATCCGAAGCCGTCATCGTGCGTTTTCCGTATTTTTCCGCCGCAATGTCGCCCGCCAGTCCCGCAATATAAACCGCCGCAACGACGGTTTCAAAAATTCTGTAAAGCTGATTTAATCCGGTTTTAGTTTCAAAATCTCTCTTAAAATGCTCGGTCTGCATTGTTTGAGCGATAAAACCCGTGATAATTCCGGTCAAAGTGTCGCCGTTTCCGGCTTTTCCAAGACCGGAATTTCCCGTCGGATTTATCACGACGCGACCGTCCGGCGAGCCGATCAAAGCGCGTTCGCCCTTTAAAACTAAAATTACTTTGTGTTTTTCCGAAAAATCACGCACGGCTTTTACGCGGTCTTTTAGGATTTCTTTATCGTTTGTTCCGAGAAGCCGCAGAAATTCGCCTTCGTGCGGCGTTAAGATCAAAGGCAACTCGTCCGAG
>CAYUGW010000770.1:0-2080 GCA_964444245.1 uncultured Blastocatellaceae bacterium
GCTTCAAAAAGTTCTTCGCCGATCACATTTTGCCCGCCGTCGCCGCGCGTGACCGAAAGAAATGCCGTTCGCGCCATTTCCTTTCTGGCAAGATAAACAAGCAAACCGGAATCTTCATCATCGGGGTGCGCCGCAATATGCAGCGCACTCGCAGTCGTTTGCAGACGCTTTAACTGCTGCCCCAAACCGTTTGCGCCCAAATCATAAACGGCGCGAACCTGCGCTTTGAAGGAAAACGGAAAAAGGAAAAAGGAAAAAAGTAGAAAGATCGAAACGATTTTTGTAGATTTTAAGGTTCTCATTTTACTATTTATTATACAATCAATATAATAACTTCGCGCAAAGGCGAAAGTCTTTGTAGCTCTATGACAAAAGGAGGTAACAAAGATGAACGAAAATTCATCTTTTGAAGATGATCTTCAGGCAATTTGGCTGATCGTGAAAGAAAATTCACGCCAGCTTTTTCTAAGTTCTCGCCGTTTGGAGAGAATAGAAAAAATGCTGTCAGAAGTTTTAACGGAACTTCGACAGCATTCTGATTGTCCTAAAAACGAACTAAATAAATAGTTCGCGGTCATTCCTGAGAAGGTGAAAACCTTCTCAGCTTCCTTTTGTCGAAAATACACATAAACAGGCAAAAAGTCAATGAACATCAGACAAACCCGCGAAAATTTAAAATTAACGCAAGTCGAATTAGCCGAATATCTCGGCGTTGCATCGAACACAATTGCCCGTTGGGAACGCGGCGATGCGACTCCCGAATCGGTCAAACTCGTCGAACTGGCACTTTTCGGTTTGGAAATCAGACTGCGCGAGGTCAAAACCCGCCAAAAAATTCGCAAACTTGAAAAACAAGCGAGAAAATATGTCAGAAAAACCGATGAAATTTTGAATCGGATGAACATCGAATAATTTTCTAATCTTTGACCGTTAAACTAATTAAATAACCTGAAATAACTGTGGCAAAACATCCGACCAGATTTAACCATAAAAATTCGATTACGGGTTTTCCTCCGGGATTATTCGGCAGACGGGAAAGTTCGGAAAGGGAGATAAAAATGTTTGTAAATCCAAAATCGGAACTTATCCAGGGCAATGAGAGATAATAAAAATCTTCTTTGATTTGAAAAAAAGAGGTTATAAAAACGGTCGTAATCCCGATTAAAAGCCCGAAAAACGCACCGCGCGCCCGCGCTCTTTTGACGACGATTGCCAGAACGAAAACGCCTAGCAAGGAGCCGTAAAAAAACGAGCCGAATTTGTTGACGACTTCGATCAAAGAACCGAGGTTTGTGACATTTATCGCCACGATGCAGGCGAAAATTCCCCAGATAAATGTGGCGATTCTGCCGAAGAAAATAAAATCGGCATCAGTTCCGTTCGGTTTGAGATGGCGTTTGTAAAAATCAATCGTCGAAGCGGTTGCCAGCGCGTTCAGTTCGGATGAAACGCTCGACATCGCCGCCGCAAAGATCGCCGCGATGATCAGACCGATAATGCCCATCGGCAGATTCTGCACGACGAACATCGGAAAAACGTAATTTACATCGTTAAATTTCGGATTTTCCTTTTTTATAAAATCTACGCCGTTTTTGCGGGCTTCCGCAAATTCCCGATGCGCGGAGATGTAGCTTTCCTTGGCGTTTTCCGCCTGTGAAACGCCGTATTCGGTGGCGGCGTTTTTTCTCTTTTCAAACGCGGCGGCGTAATCCGTATTTAATTGTTGATATTCGGCATTGTTTGCATATTTGGCGTTTTCGTTCGGATTAAAAATCATCGGCGGCGTTTGAAAATTGTAGAAAACGAAAACGAAAATGCCGATCAGCAAAATCAAAAACTGCATCGGAATTTTCAAAAACGCCGACATCAAAAGCGAAGTTCTGCCCTGGCTGACCGATTTTGCCGTCAAAAACCTCTGAACCTGACTCTGATCGCAGCCGAAATACGACAGAAACAAAAACAAAGCCGCAAAAACACCCGACCAGATCGTGTATTTTTCCGAAAGATCGAAATTCCAATTGATTGTTTCGAGTTTATCGAGCGAACCCGCCAGATACAGACCGTCGGTCATCGAAACGCC
>CAYUGW010000771.1:0-2079 GCA_964444245.1 uncultured Blastocatellaceae bacterium
CCGGGAGTTCAGGCATTTTTTTTATCCTTTTCCTCAAAATCGGGAATTAAACCGATCATTTGCAATCCTTTAAAAAAATGGGAAATTTCCTTGTATAATCTGCTTGAGTTGTGAAATTCTTCGAGAAACATCCAAAAAACAAAAATAAATACCGAAAATCCGATGCAGATCGAGATCACGATCCAATCAAAATTCGAGAAGGGAATCGCGCCTTGTTCGAGCGAAAACATCGCCGTCAAAAAGGCGGAGATAAAATAGATCAAAATAAAATTACGGAGTATGACGAACCAATCTCTCTTCCTGAATCTTTTCCAAAAACTCCAGATAAAAAACGGGAAAACGACTAATGAAAAAAAGACGCTGGCGGCGAAATTGTAAAAAAGCGATAAAATTATCAAGCCGATCACCAAACCCAAAAAAACGCCGGGAATAATTCCCAAAAGAACGAATAAAATAAAAAGTTTTTGTAAATACTGAAAATTCATCGGCTAAGATATATCAACTGTTTCAAAGTCTTTAAACTTTCGTATAATCGGTCAGCGAAGTTTTATCGCCTAAAACCGCACCTTCGCGGACAAGAGCGTTTCTGCCGATGTGGCAGCCGCGCCCGATGATCGCACCGCGGATTTCCGCCGCCGAATTAATCCGCGTGTGCGCCCAGATTACAGAATTTTCGATAATTGCTTTTTCTTCGATGTGTACGCCTTCGCCGATTACCGAATTTTTTATCCGGGCATTCGGTTTGATGATGCAATCTTCGCCGATTATTGACGATTTATCAATACTCGTCGTGTGCGAAATTTCGGAATTGAGCGGTTTTTCAATCTCGAAACCTTTGATTTTCCCACTTAAAAAATCGTGATGCGCAGCTAAATAGCTTTCCGGCGTGCCGATGTCGCGCCAGTAATTCCGCTCTAAAATATAGGCAAAAAACGGTTTATTTTGCTTTAATAAGTCGGGAAAAACATTGTATTCAAACGAATAATTTTCTCCCGCCGGAATCAAATCCAAAACTTCGGGTTCGAGAATGTAAATTCCGGCGTTGATGTTGTTCGTCGTAAGATTTTCGAGTTCTGCCCCCTTCGGTTTTTCCAAAAAACGCAAAACTTTTCCGTTCTCATCGGTTTCGACCAAACCGTAAGCCGAAGGATTCTCGACCGGAGTTAAAACAATCGTCGCTTGCGCTCCGTTTTTTTTATGAAATTCGATGACTTTGCCAATATCAACATCGGTCAAAATATCGCCGTTAAATACAACGGTCGTTTCATTGATTCCTTCGGACGCAAATTTATACGCGCCGCCCGTTCCCATCGGCGCGGGTTCGGTAATGTATCGCAGATTTACACCTTGTTCCAGTCCGTAGCCGAGCAGATGTTCGATTTTATCGGGTTGATAGTTCAGCGAAAGCGTAATATCACCGATTCCGGCACGTTTCAAAATTTCGATTTGATAGAGCAGAAAAGGGCGATTTGCAAAAGGAACAATCGGCTTCGGGGTATAAACGGTCAGCGGTCGAAGCCGTGTGCCTTTTCCGCCTGCCAGGATAATTGATTGCATAAAAAAAAATGAAAAATTGTGATCGATTAGGTCTTTGATTATTGGTGAAAAAGTTTAAAAGTGAAAGTGTGAAAAAGTTTTTGATCCTTCCGGCATATATTTTCTTGAAAAAATAAATACACTTTATCGAACAATGTCTGTAAACGAGCGCAAAATAAACTTTTTTACTCTTTCACATGTTCACTTTTAAACTTTTATTTTTTGAAAATCCAACCTGATCTTCTGCGAAAAATAATAAAACTCCAATGCTAAGACTAGAAAAAATTACTCCAAAAATCAAAGTCGGTGCAATTACAAAATTTGTGATTAAATATGACAAAAAATGTTAAAACTTGTTGACAAATTTTAACCGGACGTGATAGTTTTAATCTTGAAGGTTTAGCAGATTTGTCTGTCTGCACATAGATTCCCCTCGAACAGTAAATTCATACAAATTTAGTTAGAAAATCCAATTCTAATGGTCATTATAATTCACAATGAGCTTTGATAAAATAAAGGCAATGAGAAGTGCCGAGCGTTTTC
>CAYUGW010000772.1:0-2074 GCA_964444245.1 uncultured Blastocatellaceae bacterium
TATCGGATTTTCCATCGCCGTCATAATCACCGACCGCCGGAAGATCGCCGTTTGCGCCGAAGGTCGTAATCGTCGCGCCGCCGCCGGAGTTCAAAATATACCAGGTTGAAGTTGAAGGACGAAAGATCACCGGATCAGCAAATCCGTCGCCGTCAAAATCCGCCGCCAGCGGAATATCGCCTGCTGTGCCGAACGGGAATGAATAAAATGAATTGTCTTCCGATCTTAAAACAAACCATTCTCCGCCGGATTCCCGCCAGAAAGCAATATCGGTAAGCCCATCGCCGGTAAAATCGGCAGGTGTGATTTTGTCCGAAGAAGAACCGAACTGAAGGACTTGACTGGAGGAATCAGAACTTTTTAAATACCACCACTCTCCAAGCGCCGGGCGAAAGATCGAAATATCCGTTTTGGAATCGCCATCGAAATCAAAAAAGGATTTTGAGACGGGTTGAATTGTTCCGTCGCCTTCGTAACGAACAATCGCAATTTTAGAATCGAGCGTTTCAGGGTCTGTATCGCCTGTTGCGCCGACGCGAATGATTTTTCCGTCATTTTGCAGAGCAATACCGAAACCGATGCTAACGGGAGTTGGGAACGAAGTCGTGACTGCGCCGTTTATTCCGAAACTGTTGTCTGGCGTGCCGTTACTGTTAAAACGGACGGTGGCGAAGTTTGCAAAAAGAATCGGGACATTTTGAGCCGGATCAACTTTTCCCGAAACTCCGCCGACAATAATTTTTCCATTTGCCTGAATTTCAACACCCCAAGCCTGTTCGAATTCATTCGCCGGATTAAATGAAAAGGTCGTTTTGCCGTCATCGCTGAAACTTGTGTCCAAAGTTCCGTTCGGATTTACGCGCACAATCGCAAAATCATCATTTCCGCCGCCGCTAACGGTGTCAATGTCTGTATATCCGACGGCGACGATCTTTCCGTCAGGCTGAAGTTTCAAGTCGTGAATTGATTCGATCTGTCCGAAAACGGGAATCTGAACCTTACCGTCGGAATCGAACGAAGTGTCAAAACTACCGTTTGAATTCAGCCGAATTAAAGCAAATTCGGCTTCGGCAACTGTTTTTTCATATATTCCGCCGCCGATAATTATTTTACCGTCGCTTTGAAGCGCAACTGCGTATCCGTCATTAAAAGCTCTGTTTCCGGCAGTTCCGGTAAATTTACCGTCGCCATTAAAAGTCGGATCCAGCGAGCCGTTCGGATTGTATCTGGCTGCCGCAAAAAAACTGTGTGTTTGTGCGCCATTCATACTATATCCGGCAACAACAATTTTGCCGTCAGGTTGTAGAACTACCCCGCTTGCAAAATCGGTATAGAAAAATCCAAAACCTGTCGTCACCTTTCCGTTGCCATTAAATGTGGAATCAAGAGTTCCATTCGGGTTTAATCTGACCAAACCGAAATTTACATCGCTGCTCGTACCGACGCTCGCTAAACCGGCGACAATAATTTTACCGTCAGGTTGAACAACAACGTCAATTCCGGCAGAAAGAAGTCCGCCGAAATTAGTGAAAACAATACCGTTACTGCCGAACGATGAATCGAAACTGCCGTTTTCATTCAAACGGATAATTATCATTTCGGCGCTAAAGCCGGTAAAAGTGTGTCCGACAAAGATAATTTTACCGTCCGGTTGAACAGTAGAACCCGTGCGAAGTGCATCTACGGTATTTATAGAATTTACTAAAACTTTTCCGCCTGTTCCGAAGCTCAGATCCAAATCTCCGGGTGCGGCACAAATTTTGTTTGAAAATGTTGTCAATAAAGACACTACGACCAAGAAGAGCAAAAAAAATCTCATATCTAACCTCCATTTAATTTTAAAGCTGATCGAATACGAATTAATTCACTGAATTTACTTGATTTCGGAAGAGTGAAATTGTAAATCTGGACGAATAGTAAATTAATTGACAAGGAGAAATCTTTAAGAATTCTTAAACTTTTCTTAAATTTTCTTAAATTGAGGGAAGATCAATTTCTTTTTTAGAGAGCTTTCAGCTAGAGAAGATTTAGTTTTTCCAAAAGAATTTGGAATCTTTCATCTTTTCGCAGATTT
>CAYUGW010000773.1:0-2071 GCA_964444245.1 uncultured Blastocatellaceae bacterium
GCTTTGCGCGATTATAATGATCTATATCATTATTTCAATAAAGCCGCCGCTTTGGACAGCATTTAAAGTGAAAAAGTGAAAAAGTTTGATTCTTTTTCGGCTAAATCATTAACAAAACGCAAGCAGAAATGTTTGCGTTTTAATTTTTTAAAACTCTTAAAACTTCCGCCACGCTCCACGCTTGAGCGAAGCATCCGCGGGGGGCGTGCGGAGAATCGCCGTCGAAAATTTCGGAGATTTGTCCGAGTCCGGCTTTGCTCAGATGAGTGTTAAAACCTTCTAAAATTTCTTCGATCCGCGCATCGGTTTTGTGTCCGTTCGGGTGAACTTTGCGGTAAGAATCAATAAATGCGCCGACCAGCCAGCCCCAAACCGTTCCTTGATGATAGACGGAATCACGCTCAAACGGCGAACCCGTATAAACCGGACGATATTTTGCGTCATTCGGCGAAAGCGAGCGCAGACCAAACGGCGTGAGAAGTTCGGATTCGACCTTTTCGACGATTTTCCGCGCTTTTCCGATGCTCAGCATCGTGTTCGGCAAACTGACGGCAAAAATCTGATTCGGGCGAACGCTCGCGTCCTTTTCACCATTTTTGACGACATCGAAAAGACATTCTTCCGCTTCATTCCAAAAGACCTTATTAAAACTTTCTTTAGCAATATCGGCGGTTGATCTATACTGCGCCGCGCCGTCTTCATCGCCGAATCTTTCGGCAAAATCCGCCATAATGCACAGAGCGTTATACCAGAGTGCCTGAATTTCGACCGCTTTGCCGATGCGCGGCGTAAAAACTTCGCCCTCGTATTTCGCGTCCATCCAGGTCAATTGCAAACCTTCTTCGCCCGCAAACAGCAACCCGTCGGTGTCAACGTGTATATTAAAGCGCGTGCCTTTCAGATGCCAGACGATAATTTCGACGAGTTTGCCGTAGAGTTCTTTTTCGACAAAAGCATAATCGCCTGTTTTTTCGGCAAAAGCGCGAACCGCTTCAAAATACCAGAGCGTTGCGTCAACCGTGTTATATTCGGCTTCATCGCCCGCGTCCGGAAAACGATTCGGCAGCATTCCTTCGGAGATATGGCTTGAAAATTCCAGTAGAATGCTCTTTGCAACTTCGGCTCGGTTGGTTGCAAGCGTTAAGCCATTTAAAGCGATCATCGTGTCGCGTCCCCAATCGGAAAACCACGGATACCCGGCGATGATCGTTTTTCCCGCGCCGCGCGCAACGATAAATTGATCCGCCGCCAGAACGAGTTGTTTAGCAAAATCGTCCTTTGCATTTGCGTCTTTGATCAGATTTTCGCGCCGCTCGATTTCGCTCTTTTCAAAGTCCGCGACATCGGAAATATTTTGTTTTTCGGTTGAAACAATAACGCTCGCCGGTTCGCTCAGATCGAATTTCAGCTTAAACGGCTGAAAAAGGTCTTCCGAAAAATCGAAGCCGCGCTGTTTTTCGATCTCATATTCGAAATTGCGATACCAGTAACCCGTTTTTTCAACTTCGGCAGAATTATGACTCAAGAAAAGTTCGGGCAGATCATTAAGCGGTTTGATCGAAACGCTGTTTTCTTGCGCCGTAAATTCCATATTTATTTCATTCGTTTCGTGTTGGAGAGCGTGATAATCGGCAAACGAAAAAAGCGGTTTCAGTTCGAGAGAAATTTCGAAGCGCCGACCACCGATCACCGACCACCGACACACAGTCGTATTCTGCCCGTCAACCATAAAAATCCGCTTTTCGATCTCGATTCCCTCGACCTCGAAAGTCCAGACCGGAAACGGATCGAGGCGGAAATTTTTCAGAAAAATATAACCGTCCGGGTGAACTCTGAGCGGATATTGATTCGATGAAAGCTCGAATTTTTCATCGCCTAAGATCAAAGTTTCTTCAAATTTCGAGAGCATCGTGACGCGTCCGAGCGGCGGTCGGGTGGCGGCAGTCAAAAGCCCGTGATAGCGGCGCGTGTTCGCGCCCGCAACGGTCGAGGCGGCAAAACCGCCGATGCCGTTTGTTTCGAGCCATTCACGCGCGGATGATTCCTGAAAATTCGTGCAGATTTCTTTATC
>CAYUGW010000774.1:0-2063 GCA_964444245.1 uncultured Blastocatellaceae bacterium
CGGGCGATCAACCCGTTCCGTCGGCTTTTGTTCAGTAGAGTTCCGGTTTTCTAAAAATCAAAGAAAATACTCGAAAAGAGTAGAATTATTTTGTACGATACTGATACCAATTTGCATAAATACAATTATAAAAACTTATCCGTTAAGTATTTTAAATTTTATTTAAGCAATTTGGTATGATTTCATTTACAAAAAACTCGCTGAACGGCTTTAAAGTGTTCAGCGAGTTTTTTTGTAAAAACCGGATTTTTATAACAAGACAAGAATAATTATATACTTCTCAAACCGGCAATAAAACGATATTTATGCCGTACGTTTTGATGAACAATTTGTTACGTAGTTTCACGGATTCACAAAAAGACTTGTGAATCTATGAAATTAAATATCAAGTTTCAAAGCAGTTATTGTTTTTTTTCTTTTGTCGTATCGAAATGAATAATGCCGGATTCGAGTTCACGCATGGCAACTCTCGTCGGTTTATGATGTTTCAAATCCATATCGATTCGCGGCATTGCGCCTCTCTGAAGCTGTTTGCTGCGCTGTGCGGCTAAAATGATTTTGCGGTATTTTGAATCAATTATTTGGGATTGATCTATTTCTTCTATTGTTGTTTCTTCCAATTCTTCTGTTTGTTCGACCATATTCTAATCCATCGCTCCGATTACGTTTGTAAATTAAACATCGAAACTATCTAAAATATCCTGAATTGCTATGGTTTGTCTAATCCGTTTTAATCTTTCCGCCAAAATTATTACTTCCAAATCTCTGACGGCTTCCTCGATTTCGCCGTTTACCACGATATATTCAAACTCTGCAAAACGCCCGACTTCTTCAAAAGCATTCTTTAGCCGGATTTCCAAATCCTTTTGACTTTCTGTTGCGCGATTAATCAAACGCCGCCGCAGAGTATCAAAAGACGGCGGGAGAATAAAAATACTGACCGCGTCCGGGACTTGATCGAGTATCGAATGCGCGCCCTGAACATCGATTTCCAAAATAATATCGCGCCCGATCCCGAGTTCGCTTTCGATCTGTTTGATCGAAGTTCCGTAAAAATTCCCGTGAACTTCGGCAAATTCCAGAAACTCGCCTTCATTGATTAAATTTGTAAATTCTTCTTTTTCGACAAAATAATAATCTTTTCCGTTTTCTTCGCCATCACGCATTTTCCGCGTGGTGAACGAAACAGAATAACCGATCTGCGGCACACGTCTTAAAATCTCTTTAATCAAAGTGCCTTTCCCGCCGCCCGAAGGCGAGCTGATGATGATTAAATTTCCTTTCATTCTTCTTTAATAGTCTGTCGAGTCTGTTGAGTCTAGCGAGTCTGTCGAGTCTAGCGAGTATATTGAGTCGAAAGTCTTTTAGTTCCGATAGACTCGATAGACTCATTAGACTCGACAGACTCGCTAGACTGTTTTACTCGACATTCTGGACTTGTTCGCGGATTTTTTCGATTTCCGCTTTGATCGTTAAAGATGATTCTTTAACAATTAAATTCTGTGTTTTGGAAGCGATCGTATTTGCTTCGCGGTTTAATTCCTGCGATAAAAAATCCAATCTTTTGCCGACATCTTTTTCGTCTTCCATAATCGTGCGAAATTGTTCGATGTGGCTTTTCAGCCGCGTGATTTCTTCGGAAATATCGCTTCTGGTTGCCAGATAAGCGACTTCCTGCGCGAGTCTGCCTTGATCTATTTCGATCTGTGAATCGCTTTTTTCAAGCATTTCGGCAACTTTTTTGGCTAAACGCTCGCGGTATTCTTCCAAAACATTTTCGCTTTCGGCTTCGATAATCGGAATAAATTTTTCGATTCCCGAAAGACGCGCTTCGAGTTCGTTCTTTAAAGATAAGCCTTCGATCTCGCGCATTTTTTCGAGTTCGAAAAGCGCGAGTTTGAACGCATTTTTAATGGCTTCCGAATATTCTTCCGTTAAATCCGCCTTCGCCGTCTGAAAGGCATTCGGCAGACGCGCAATATAATTCATATCGGGTTCGCCTTCCAAGCCGAATGTTTCCTGCATTTCTTTGAGCGCGGAAATATAGCCTGAAATCAAAGGGC
>CAYUGW010000775.1:0-2057 GCA_964444245.1 uncultured Blastocatellaceae bacterium
ATAATCGTCGAAGATTTGCCGCGCGCAAAACGGATTTCCTGCCGGATTTCTCTGTCCTGCGGGCGATTCTGCGAATTTCCCGTTGCCGGAACGCTTAAAACCGCCGTTAAAATCATTAAACTTGCCGTAATTTTTTTAATTGTTTGTTTCATAATTTTGATAAATTTCCTCTTTTTGAAAAATAATTGCTTCATCTAGTAACGCGAATTTTTTCTGAAAAAAGTATCAAAAAAAAAGGCGAATCTTTTATGATGTGTTCAAAATAAAAGCCGCACTAAAAAATCAACTTTTAAGCCGGGAGCGCGGGCATCCTGCCTGCCCGTCCGTTCGAGGCTTGGCGAGAACGGACGAAAACCTTCGATTTCTCAAAACTTTTCGATGACAAACGGGTGTGCCGTTCTCGCCAAGCCTCGAACGGTGCAGGCAGGATGCCCGCGCTCCCAGCCGAAGCTGATTTATTTTCAACACACCATTAAAGATTCGCACCCAACAACCTTCCGAGTCGTTTTTTGAAATTACTGTTTGCCGACCGTATCAACAATCGACTGCGCGGCTTGTTCGATGAGCGGCGTGATTATGTCTTCACCGTCCGATTTCGCCTTGCCGCTGTATTTTTTGGTCAAAGCCGCCGCGCCGGAAATCGTCTGCAAATTAATATCGAGTGTGATTTGATCTTTCGATTTGACATTTGCCGACATCGAACCCGCTGTCACAATCGATCTGGTCGCAACCTGTCCGGCGACATTTCCGACTGTGCTGCCCGTGTGTCCGAGTCCCGTCTGACCGATTGCCGGAGCGATTACTTTGCCGAACATTCCGCCGAAACCGCCGCCACCGCCTTTTTTGTGCGAAACATTGGCGAAAATTACGTAATCGCATTCTTTTTCTTTGGCTTCAGCCGTGATTGCCGAAGGAAGTTTGGCTTCGAGCTGGACGAGTTCAACGCCCGGAGTTTTCAGGTATTCCGACAGAGAGTTTTGGACTGCCGCCGCCAGATCAGCCGCGCTCAAACCTTCGCCGACCGCACCGGTTTTGACATTCGCCATTCCGATTCTGATAACGCCCGCTTTTTTCGCGCCGACTTCCGTCGAACCCGCGTTTGAAGAATTCTGCGCCATAGTTTTAACATTCTGGCTCATTCCCGAATTGCTTGTTGAAGTGGAATTTACATCACTCATTGCGGTCGAATTCGGTATCGTCGCCGCATACATCGCCGAAGCGTCCGAAACCTCGCGGTAATCCGCCGGAATTTCAAAAAGATCGGCGTTCAAAGTCGCTTTGGAAAGCTCGATGACTTCCGTTACGGTCGAAAAACTTTCCTTGCCTTTTCCGTCAAACATCGTCATTTTTTCATAAACCGGAAACCCTCGTTTTGCCGCGCCGTTTTGTTTGAACTGATATTTATCCTGACAGCCCGTTTTCTTGCTGCCGTAGTTTTGATAACCCGAATATTGATCGCAATCGAGTGCAAATTCGGCATCAATATACCAGCCGTCCATTTCCATTTTCGTATTGGTAACGGCGCAGGCATCTGCCGAAGAAACGGTTTCCATAGTAATGATCAGACGCTTTGCCGTAAAGCCGAACATCTGTTTGCGCTCGCCCGTGTCTTTCGTCGTAATGGTCGTCGTAACCGTTCCGCCGGCGCGAACCACGCCGTCATTTTTGATTTGGGATTGCGGATTTTGGATTGCGGATTGATCTTGGTCAAACGCGCTGACCATATAGGTTTTCGTATTCGGATTAAGCTGAACGCCGCGCCGCAGATCGCACTGCGTCAGATTAACCGACATCCCGTTCATCATTTCCGTGCGCTGGCGTTTGCCCTTGATATAAGTCGTATTTTCAAAGGTCTGCCCGCTCATCGTCTGCCGTGATTTGATCTTCACATCGCCGAAAGCAGTTGCAGATAAAGCTAATAAACAAATGGTTATAATTGCAAATTTTGTATAATTGGTTAGGTAATTCATTAGAAGTTCTCCTTAAAAAAATCGTTAATGTCTGAAATTCGACCTCATACATTAACGCGAAGAACTTCGGGAAAAAGTATCACACAC
>CAYUGW010000776.1:0-2056 GCA_964444245.1 uncultured Blastocatellaceae bacterium
AATAGTGCGTCTTTTACGGTAACGGGAAATCCGCCCGATAATACGGAAAATCTTCTCGTGTTGATGCAACCGACCGCCGTTTTGCAAAATACCGAAACGGAAATTACGGCGGAAAGCTGCGGCGTAAATAATGCGGTCGAACCGGGCGAAACGGTTTCGATGAACATCGCGCTGGGCAATACGGGCGCGGTAAATACCAATAATCTGACCGCGACGCTTCTTTCAGGCGGCGGCGTTTTAAATCCGTCCGCGCCGCAAAATTACGGCGCAATAATTGTAAATGGCGCAAGCGTTTCGCGCTCCTTTACCTTTACGGCGAGCGAAAACCTTGATTGCGGCGATGTTTTAACGCTTGTTTTGCAGCTGCAAGACGGCGCGGAAAATCTCGGAACGGTTTCGATAAATCTGCAAACCGGAGTCAGGCGCACGGCTTTTGCGGAAGATTTCGATAATTTTCCGCTTCCCGATCTGCCGCCGGGTTGGACGACGAGCGCGACGGGCGGACAATTGATCTGGACAGTTACGGAAGAGCGTTTTCAAACGCCGCCGAGCGCGGTTTTCTCGCCCGCTCCGCGACAAGTCGGTTTAAATGAACTCGTTACGCCGGTTTTTCAAGTGCAGACGGCAAATGCCGAGATCAGTTTTCAAAACTGGTATGAACTTGAAACGACGTTTTTGCGAAACAGACTTTACGACGGTTCGGTCATGGAAATCAAGATCGGCGGAGGCGATTGGCAGGACATCGAAACTGCCGGGGGCGTGTTTTTATCGGGCGGTTACGACGGCGTGATCGATTCCTGCTGTCAGAATCCGCTCGCCGGACGGCGCGGATGGTCGGGCAGAAGCGGCACGGAACAAACTTCGCAATTCATCACTTCGCGGGCAAAACTTCCCTCTTCCGCCGCCGGACAAAATGTGCAGATGCGCTGGCGCATCGGCACGGACATCGGCGGTTTCCGCGAAGGTCAATATCTCGACGATATTGTCGTCAATGACGGTTTTGTTTGCAGTTGCCAAATTTCGCCGCCCTCGCGTGCGCCGTTTGATTTTGACGGCGACGGGAAAACCGATTTGAGCGTTTTTCGCCCGTCGGATTCACCGGACGCGCCGGATTTTCTGATCGAAAACAGCTCGAATAATTCAAACACGGGCGCGGCTTGGGGAAGCGTCGGCGACCTTGCCGTCAATTCCGATTACGACGGCGACGGGCGTAGCGATTTCGCCGTTTTCCGTCCTTCGACGCGCACCTGGTTTATCCTGAGAAGTTCGGACAATACGATTTTTACGATAAATTTCGGACTTGCCGAAGACAAACTCACGCCCGCCGATTATGATGGCGACGGCAAAACCGATATTGCCGTTTATCGTCCGTCGAGCGGAGTTTGGTATGTTTTTCAGAGTTCTGACGGACAAACGAAAATCGTACAATTCGGCATTGCCGAAGATTTGCCCGTTGCGGCGGATTTTGACGGCGACGGTAAAGCGGATTTCGCCGTTTTTCGTCCGTCGAGCGGTGTCTGGTATGTATTGAAAAGTTCGGACGGCAACGCAGGAATTATGCCTTTCGGCTTAAATGGCGACAAACCCGTTGCCGGAGATTTTGACGGCGACGGCAAAGCGGATTTCGCCGTTTTCCGCCCGTCGGACAGAATTTGGTATATCTTGCAAAGTTCAAAAGGATTTACCGCCATACAATTCGGTTTGAGCGCGGATATTCCTCTGCAAGCGGATTTTGACGGCGACGGCAAACGCGATATTTCCGTTTTTCGTCCAAGCACGGGGGTTTGGTATTATCAGAAAAGTTCGGACGGAAATGTTGTATCTAAACAGTTCGGAACAAGCGGAGATACGCCCGTTCCTTCGATTTTCGTATATTAAATTTTGCTTAATAGTGAATTATGAAATACATTTATTAGCCGAAATATGTTAAAAATTTAAGTTACCGACAATTTTACATCGAACCCCCGATTTTTTGGTCTAAACAAGGAAATTATATTTAATGAAGCGTTTTTATTTAGTTTTGACAAGTGTTTTTGTGCTTGCCATTTTTTTGGCA
>CAYUGW010000777.1:0-2055 GCA_964444245.1 uncultured Blastocatellaceae bacterium
AAGCCTTTCCGGGCGGAAAATACAAACTCACCGCCGATATGATAAACGATGCGGGTGAGAAAAAAGACAGCAAATCAGTCGAAATTACGGTCCAATAGATTGCCGTTTGATAAGAAAAAAAGTAACAGATTTTAGAATCTATCTTAAAAATATAAACCGACAGTTAAGCAAGCGGCTCTCAAGACCGCGTTTCCCTCAGTAAATAACGGTGAAACACGGTCTTGAGAGCCGCTTGTTTTACCATATATTTTATTTTTGACATAGCTTTTATTAATTATATGCCTTTTGAAAAATAAATCCGGTAATAAAAAGAAAGGCTTTCGGTTGGGAGCGCGGGCATCCTGCCTGCACCGTTCAAGGCTTTGCGAGAACGGAACGCCCGTTTGTCACCGATAAACTTTCGAGTAATCAAGGCGTGCGTCCATTCCTTGCTTCGCTCGAAACGGACGGGCAGGCAGGATGCCTGCGCTCCCGACTTAAAGTTAATTTTTTATTACGGCTTTTATTTTTCAAACACCATTTAATTAATAAACTGCTTCACTTCAAGAGTTTCGCCGATAGCTTCGGAAAAACGCAGGACAAAATCAAGAAATTAAGTCCTAATCAGTTACGAAAAAAAGAAAATTTTACGATTCTTTACCAGCCAATTCGCGTAAAAGCCAGGTGCGTGAAAATTTCCAATCTCGTTTGGCGGTTTCGGGGGAAATCTGCAAAACTTGAGAAATTTCTTCCATCATTAAACCGCCGAAAAACTTCATTTCTACGACGCTGACCTTTGTCTTTGTCTAATTTGGCAAGTTTTTCCAGAGCTTCGCTGAGCGCAATTATTTAGCCAGAAGTATCCTTCAAAATAACGACATTTTCGTCAAATGTCAGCCGAAAATCATTTCCGCCGCGTTTTTGCCGGTGTTTGGAAATCGCATAATTAACTAAAAAAAGCCGCATTGCCTGCGCCGCCACACCGAAAAAATGTGCGCGGTGATTGTGCCATTCCTTTTCCTTATTTTCAACGAATTTCAACTAAGCTTCGTGAATCAATTCGGTGGTTTGAAACGTGTGATTACCGTTTTGCCGATTCATATACCGTTTTGCAATTCTCCGCAATTCTTCATAAAAGATCGGCATCAGATTTCCGGCGCGGATTGATTGCCGCTTGCTCCAATCAACCAAAAATCAAGCAGATTTCCTGCGATTCTGTATTCGACATATTTTTTTCCAATTCTGCCGGGTCGAGTTTCTTACGAAACGAAAAAAATAAACAAAATTTAATACCCGATGACACTTTTTTTTTTCAAATGTCGTTTATGCAGGTAGAAGGATTGCAAAACAAATAATTTTCTAAAAGTTTATGAGGAGAGAAAAAAAATGAAAAAAACAATAAGAAATATCATGGTAATTTTATTGACGGTCGGAGCGTTCTATTTGCCTTCCGTTTCAACCGCGGAAGTTTCGGCACAGGCAGCCCAAGATTTTACTTTGATAAATGAAACCGGCGTAGAAATCTACGCGCTTTATGTTACGCCGCATAATTCCAATCAGTGGGGCGATGACATTCTCGGTGTTGATACGATGTCTGACGGCGACACTTTAGACATAGCTTTTGCCAGAAAAGAGAAGTCGGTTCTGTGGGATTTGCGGATCGAAGACGTTGACGGGGCATATCTCGTCTGGACGAGGTTAAATCTGACGGCAATAGATACGATTACGCTTTATTACAAAAACGGTAAGACAACCGCGCTTATCACTGAAAAAGATTGGAGCCTCGTCGGAACCTGGGTCGGTTACTACGACGACGGAACAAAATCCCCGTTTGTCTGGTCAATTACTCAAAATGGAAAGACTCTGACGATCAAAGCCTTGAAAGGGAGCAAAGCCAGATCAACGGGAAGCATTAACGGAAGTAAAGTTTTCGCCCGGGATTTTGCCACGCAAAACGGAACGGTTTCTGCCGATGGAATGGAAATCATCTGGTCGGACGGTGTGGTTTGGGTCAGGCAATAGCAGATGTTTCAAAAAACACTTTCATCGTTAAGTCGAGCGGTATTTGACCGCGAC
>CAYUGW010000778.1:0-2052 GCA_964444245.1 uncultured Blastocatellaceae bacterium
TCATTCCGGCGGTGTGGATTTTCTGGTCAATAATCGCGTTGATTATCACGCGGAGCTTCATCTTCAACTGCTGCATCTCGACTTCCTGACCGCCGTAGCCGTGTTCAGCCATCAATTGTTCGGCGTAAACCGCCCAGCCTTCGGTAAATGTTCCGCTGCGGAACAGCGAACGGATCATCGTCGGCGCTTTGAATTTGTTGGAATGCATAATTTGCAGGTAATGTCCCGGCATCGCTTCGTGAACGGTCAGATTTTTCAGCATATAATCGTTGTATTCGCGATAAAATGATTCCTTCCGCGCGTCAGACCAATCTTCGGGAGTCGGCGAAATTGTAAAAAAGGTCTCGTTCTTTTTCTCAAAAGGTCCGGCGGAATCGAAATATGCCACGGCAGTTCCGCGTGCAAATTCGGGCATTTCAATGACTTTAACGGGTTCGGTCGGAACTGTGACGAATTTTTTCTCGTTCAAGAAATCGGTTGTTTCCTGCAAATCACGATTCGCCTGCGCGACGATCGTTTCATTATTCGGGCGGTCTTCGGCGAGTTTGTCGAGAATCCTTTTAATCACAACTTTCGGACTGACTCTGACGGTGTCAAAATCGAGTTCGGGATTGAGCTTTTTATACATCGGAAACGCGATATCGAACATTTTCTGCTGAGTCGCTTCGAGATCAGCCATTCCGCGCGTCAGAATTTGCTCTTTCGTCAGATCGGATTGCAGCGCGAATTTCAGTTTTTGCCGGAATTTTTCATCGCCGAGCCGGAAATCCATATTTGAACGCGGCAGCAATTCCTTTTCCATCCACGCGCCGAAATCTTCGAGCGCGGCAATTGCTTTGGCTTGCGCGGGCGCGAGTTCCGCCTTCATTCCGGCTTGGTCAATAAACATCTGCAAATCGCCTTTGATCAGATTGATCGTGCCTTTATTCTGGGCAATCGCCGTTTCGGTATGTGTGCGCGGCGGATTTTTTAAATTCGCTTTCGCCGCCGATACGACTTGCGGAACTTGTTCGAGCCGCGCTTTTGCGCTCATCAGACGCTCTTTGAGCGGCGCGAAATCTCTGGAAATCAGCGAATTTAATGCGCCGCCGACGTTATAGACAAGCGGATTCCATTCGTATTCGCGCAAAACGTCCGCCTGAAAAATGCTGTATTCGAGATTATGTTTCATAATCCGGTAATCGACATTATTAACCTTGCTCAAACTTTCGGGTTTGATCTTGCCGAGTTCCTTGAGATATTTATCGCTGAAAGCGCGGTTTGCCTGAATGCCCCGTAAACTGTAATCATTCAAGCGTTTATCGTATTTATGTTCGCCCAGACGCGTCGCCCATTCAGGGTTTCTCTGCATCAATTCGGTGATGTATTTATTTGCCAGAGTTTCAAATTTGCGGTCTTCTCTGTTATTTGTTTGCGCCATTATAATTTGCGTGAATAAAACGCATACAACGATTAAAGCCTTTATTTTATTAAACATTTTCTTTCTTCCTTATAATTCGGTTTGCTGCCTTTATTATGATGATTATTTTTTTTATTATGATGATTATTTTTTCCGAAGTCCAATTTATCGGCAAAATTCACGCATCGGTTTGCAGTTTTTTAAACTCCGGTTATAACCTGTAAGCAATCAAAAATCTTTTTTTATAAAAAAATTCGAGGAAAATTAAAGATGAACAAACCGGACCGGAGAGATTTTTTAAAGATTTCCGCCGCGAGCGGGATCGGAATTTTGGGTTATACGATGGCAAAAGCAAACGACACGCCAAATCGAGCGCAAAATAGCTTCGATGTCGAAGAAAAAACAATTTCCGAACTTCAGGACGCAATGAAAAGCGGTCAGATTTCCGCACGCGAATTAACGCAAATCTATCTGACGCGCATCAAGGAATTTGACGGAAAATTAAATTCGGTCGTTGAGATAAATCCGGATGCTCTGCAAATTGCCGAAAACCTTGATAAAGAACGCAAAAACGGCAAAATCCGCTCGGCAATGCACGGAATTCCCGTTCTCTTAAAAGACAACATAGACACCGCCGACAAGATGAAAACGAC
>CAYUGW010000779.1:0-2046 GCA_964444245.1 uncultured Blastocatellaceae bacterium
GCGGCTAAACCGAAATGTTGCAAAGTGGGACAGGTTATTTAATCTTTTTTACTTACTTTTATCCGGTTTTTTACCTTTGCCGAGATTTTTCAGATAAATTTTTTTGTGTAAGTTAAAGTCGAGTTGGTCACAATGCGTTGCAAAGTATTCAGTAGCATTTCCACTAACTTTGAGAATATAGGTTTGTTTGGGTGAAAAAGTTACACCGCAAAGTGCTGGTAATGTAACTACCGAAATTTCTCTTTTTCCGATTCCTTTCCAATATCTTTTCACCTTAAAAGTTGCCTTCAAGATTTTATTTGATTTTTCAATTTTAATAACTTCTCCTCGAAAAATTACACCATTAAAAGTTTTTAATTCATCTTTTATTTGATCTTCCACAGTTGTCCCTTGAAGAGCGATTCGCGGTGAACAGGAACAGGCATTCGCATTTGTCGTGAAAATAAAAAAACAAAAAATGAATGAGACGGGCGTGAAAAATTTTATCAAACTTCTATTCATAAATGGTTTTATATCATATTTGAGATTTTAAATTACAGACTTTTATCAAGAACCGCGTGGATAATACATAATGACAGATACACCGATCAGAGCAATTGTGCCGCCGATCAGGTCGAATTTATCGGGCGGGGTTTTATCAACGCCCCAGCCCCATAAAAGGGAAAGCACGATGAAAACTCCGCCGTAAGCGGCATAAACGCGACCGAAATTTGCGGGTTGAAGCGTCGGTACAATGCCGTAAAGCACTAAAAGAACCGCTCCGAGCGCGGCATACCAGATAGTTTTTCCTTCACGAAGCCAGAGCCAAACCAGATAACCGCCGGCGATTTCGCACAATCCGGCGGCGAGAAAGAACATTACGGATTTGAAAATTTCCATTTTATGTTTAATTAAATGTTGCGGCGACAAATTCCTTTGCGCCGTCTGCGCCGGTTATTTCCAGTCGAATGTCTCTGTTGCCGGTTTCGACCGTAATTTGAAAACGTAAGAATTCGCAGCATTTTCTTTCGAGATTTACCATTTCGGCAATCGCGTTTAAAATCTCGTCGCCGGACGCAAAGCGATAGGTAAAACCGTTTTCGAGTTCGATCTGTTCGAGAGCTTTCTGCATAACGCGCGGTAAAACCTCGTTTCGTCGCTGACGAAACTCGGCATCGGTCAAACTGCAAGCAATCGGAATTTCTGAATCGTTCATAATACGGAATTTTATAGCATTCTCCAATACAAAGCTAAAAAGGGATTTATAGATTTCAAAATAATCTACCGCACTTCAATTTGACGTAAGATGCGGTTTTGAAATAACTTAAATCAAACAGCAATTTTCTAAATAATATAATAACAATAAAATATGCCAGACAGAATTCACCGCGAAGTCATCGGCGGACATTTACTTGTAATCGGCGGCGCGGAAGATAAATATAACGAACGGCGGATTTTGAAGAAATTTCTCTCGCTTGCCGGCGGCGCGGACGCGCAGGTTTTGATCGTTCCGGTCGCGTCGGATTATCCCGAATTTGCGGCTGATGTTTATACGCAGGCGTTTCGCAATTTGGGCGTGGCTAATCCGCGCGTTCTGCGGGCGACCTCGCGGCAAGATGTTTTTCAGGCAGATGCGGACGAACTGCTCGACGGCGTAACCGGAATTTTTATGACCGGCGGCGATCAAATGCGTCTGACTTCGGTTTTGGGCGGGACGCAATTCTCGCAAAAGATGCGCCAAAAAGCGCGTGAAACCGACATCATCATCGCCGGAACAAGCGCGGGCGCGGCGGCAATGTCAACCTCGATGATCGTGCGCGGCGAATCAACTCCGCATCCGCACAAAGATTCCGTGCGTCTTTCGCCCGGACTCGGTTTTTTGAAAAATATCATCATTGACCAGCATTTTACCGAACGCGGACGCATTTCGCGCCTGATTACCGCCGTTTCCTACAATCCGTATAATCTGGGCATCGGGATAGATGAAAACACCGCGATAGTTTTAGACAATGAAGGGATTTTGGAAGTCTTCGGCACAGGAACTGTTACGATCGTTGACGGTTCGGA
>CAYUGW010000780.1:0-2041 GCA_964444245.1 uncultured Blastocatellaceae bacterium
TTGAAACCTTCCAAAATTCCGCGCGCCAGAGGCGAATCAACTCCGCCCGTGAGCATCATTTCCTGTTTGCCGAGCGCGATGTGCTGCGCGGCGTAAGCGATGGCATCGGTTGAACTCGTGCAGCCGGTAGAAACTATATGCGAAAGCCCGTGAAGCGAGAAAACCATCGAAAGTTCCGAGGACAAACCGCCGTGCGTCGAAGAAGGAATCGTATAAATACTCGCCTTATTTTCGTCGCCGGAAAACCAGTAAGCGTATTGTTTTTCGGTAAAAGACAAACCGCCGCCGCCTGTTCCCAAGACAACGCCGAAATTTTGTCGTTCTTTTAAATTTAAACTTTCAGCATCAATTCCTGCGTCGTTCATCGCTTCCCGCGCCGCTTTTAACGCCAGCGGAACGCATCTTGAAACGTTTTTTCTGTCCTTTGGATTCAGTTCGGCTTCCCAATCGAAATCGGAAACTTCCGCTGCGATTTGGACAGCCGAGCCGGTCGTATCAAAACTCTCGATCTTGCGAACGCCGCTTTTCCCGTTTTTCAGCGATTCCCAAAAGTTTTCGCGCCCGATTCCGATTGGCGTAACACAACCGAAACCCGTAATTACAACTCTCCGAGGTTTGATAAAACTTTTGAACATATTGATTTATCTGAGCATAGCATTTCGCGGGATTTGAAAGCTAATGAGAAAAAAGATTTTGTTTCTGGTAGTGAAAAAGCCACTCAACAAAAGTTGAATGGCTTTCAAAAATTTTACTTTTAATTTCTCATCAAATCCGCAGAGGCATCACGATATATTTGTAATCGTAATTGGTATCGCCCGCGATGTTTAATTGCGTTTGAGCATTGCCATCTTTGAATTCAAAGGCGATGCGGAGTTTGCCGCCCGATTCTTTGACCCGGACGGTTTCGCCGTCAACTTCTTTTT
This sequence comes from uncultured Blastocatellaceae bacterium, assembly GCA_964444245.1. Lineage (GTDB taxonomy): Bacteria > Acidobacteriota > Blastocatellia > Pyrinomonadales > Pyrinomonadaceae > JAHCHG01. The sequence goes on from CAYUGW010000780.1 coordinate 924, forward strand.
CGACTCCTTCGTTTTCCGCCGTGCTTGAACTGATGACGTTTAAGAATTCCTGCAAATACTGCGAATTAAAACCGACTTCCGTTTCCTCGCCGTCGTATTCCGCCGCGACTTTTTCGTGCGCTTCCCCTTCTTCGGAGCTTTGTGCGCCGATTTCGATTTCGCCCGCGCGAATTATCATTTTGACCGAGCGCGTTCGCTCGTCCGCCATCAAAGCGACGCGGCGAATCGCGTTTTTCATTTCTTCCGCGTCAAAGGTTACGACCTTGTCGTTGTCTTTCGGAATGACCATTTCATAGTTCGGAAACGTGCCGGAAAGTTTGCGCGTAATTAAAAGCCGACCGTCAACCTCGAAATAAATGTGATTTTCGTCTTCGCCGAAACTGATTTCGCCCGAAGAGTCGCGCGAGATTTTCGTCAGTTCGGTCAGAGCTTTTTTCGGAATCAAAGAATCAATTTTTTCGCCCGAAGCGTTGCCAAGCTGTTTTTCGATAAAAGCAAGGCGATGTCCGTCGGTCGTCACCATTCGCGCCGTGCCGTTTTCGATCATAAATTTCGCGCCGGAAAGCGTAAAGCGCGATTGTTCGTTGGTGATCGCAAAACTGGTGTTATGTATAAAATGATTGAAAATTTCGGCGGAGATTTTCATCGGCGCGCTTTTAAAGCTCGGAACTTCCGGAAATTGTTCGCGCGAAACACCGGCGAGGCGGAATTTCGATTTTCCGCAGTTTAATTTTACCCATTCATTTTCTTCTTTTTTGAAATGAACGTCCGCATCGTCCAAAAGGCGCACGATGTCAAAAAGTTTGCGAGCCTGCAAACACATCGCGCCTTCCTGTTTGATTTCGGCGGCGGCTTCGCAGCGAATCGTGACGTCTAAATCCGTTCCGACGATCCTGATCTTATTTTCGCCGACCGATTCGATCAAAATATTCGATAAAACGGGAATCGTGCTTTTCTTTTCGACAATTCCCTGGACAAATCCGAGTTCTTCTTTTAACGCGCTCTGCTTGATTACAAATTCCATTTATTTAGCTCCTAATTTTTCGTTTGCTTTATATTACAAAAACTATCCGTTTTTATCTATTTTCCATTTACCATTTTCCAACTTTTCCGCCGTA
>CAYUGW010000781.1:0-2034 GCA_964444245.1 uncultured Blastocatellaceae bacterium
AGCGTTTGAAACTTTTCAATAAAGTTTGCGAGGCGGTTTCGTTTGCCCATCAAAATCTGATTATTCACCGCGATCTGAAACCTTCAAACATCATCGTCACCGATAAAGGCGAGCCGAAACTTCTGGATTTCGGGATTTCAAAACTGCTCGTTGCCGACGATTCACACGACAAAACACCGGTCACCTTGCTCGGCGCGATGACTCCCGAATACGCTTCACCCGAACAGATCAGAGGCGAAACCGTTTCGACGGCGACCGATATTTATTCACTCGGCGTGGTTTTATACAAAATGCTGACGGGCGCGCTGCCGTATAATTTAAGCGGCAAAACGAATGGTGATGTTTTAAAAGTTATCACCGAGGATGAGCCGACCGCGCCTTCTTTTTCATTAGAAAGGGAGAAAGGGAGAAGGGGAGATAGGGAGAAGGGGAGAAAACCGCAGGAAAAAATTTCGAGCGGCAAAATCTCCCTATCTCCCCATTTCCCTTTCTCCCCTTCTCAATTATCAGGCGATTTAGACACCATCATCTTAAAGTCTTTGCGGAAAAAACCGCTGCGGCGCTACGAAACGGTCGAGCAATTTTCGGCGGACATTTGGCGGCATCTTGACGGTTTGCCCGTTACCGCGCGGCGGGCAACGTTCGCTTACAGGCTTAATAAATTCATTCGGCGCAATAAAATCGCCGTTATCGCCGCCGTTTTGATTTTTGTAAGTTTGATTTCGGGAATCGCCGTCGCTTTTCGTCAGGCAAATATCGCTAACGAACAAGCGCGTGTTGCTTCCGACGCGCGCCGGCTTGCCGAGATCGAAACCGAAAAAGCGAAAGCCGAACAGATTAAATCCGAGAAAATCACCAGATTTATGTCGAAAATCATCGGATATGCAAATCCGCGTTGGTATGCCGAAGGCGCAAAATTCGGCAAAGACGCGCGGGTTATTGACGCAATTTTAGATTTGATCGAAAAGATCGACGTGGAATTTGCCGATGAACCGGATGTCGCCGCCGAACTTCATCACAAATTTACCGAAGTTATCGGAGGAAATGCCGGAAGTTTACCGTTCGAAAAACAAAAAGCACTGGTAAACTTCCACGCCCGTCGCGCACTCGAATTGCGAAAACAATTTTATGGCGAGCGGCACGAACTCGTCGCCAAAGATTTGTATTATTTCTCTTTGTTTCAAAGTGATGAAGAACGCGCCCCAATTTTGATGAACGCGATTCTGATGATGCGTGAAACGAATCCCGATAATCTTAACTATCCGTACATGCTCGAGGATTACACGGCACATATTATGATGCCCGAGTTAGAAAAAGTTCGCCACATTTATCGAAATGCTATCCGGCCGCCGACGGATGAAAACAATTACCAAATTGCCGAAAGAATGCTGCGCGAATCTTTGCCTGTTTTCAGGCTTCATTACGAGAAGGATAATTCAGCCATTATTGCCGCCGAATGCAAATTGTCTTACGCCCTCGCCATGCAGGAAAAATGGGCGGATTTTGACGAGCATTTTCAACTTTGTAAACAAACGAACACAACATCTTCTGAAAAGATTTTATTTTCTACTTATTCAGACCTTGTCGAATTAGTTGAAAAAGTTTTGGAAGAGAAAAATATCAAATATTAAGTTTTCGTAATAAATTTAATTGGCGCTGACAATTTATGAATGAAACGCTAAACATCATAAATTACACAGATTTTGCAGGATTGGAATGACGGCGACGAAGATGCAAAGGAACGACTTCTGCCGTTTGCTTATGACGAACTGAAACCTCGTGTCGCCGTCGATTGTGGATGCGAAAACTGCGAAAAAAAAAGACAAAAAGAATCCGAAAAATTTCAGCCTCAGCCCGGAGCATTTACTATAGTCGTTCTTTTTTTGAAGCTAATTATCGATTTTTACGCGCTCGGGATTAATTGCCCAACACTCTTTAAGCTTAAAGGCAGCTGAAATGCTGCCTTTAAGCTTAAAATAAAAGGGTATCTCACCTGATTGAAATCGTCATAGTGTATCTGATAGCGCGATTGGT
>CAYUGW010000782.1:0-2019 GCA_964444245.1 uncultured Blastocatellaceae bacterium
AACGTCGGTTTCACCGACTAAATCTGAATTTCTTACGTCGCGCCTCACGTTATTTTTAGAAGTTTTAAGCCAAATCTTATTTTTTGGCAATTTCCAAAACCATACTTTTCGTCATCGCGTGTATTTTTTCGGTGATCGAACCGGAAAATTCGCCGATCTTGATGTTTACTTTTTCGGCTCGGGCTAATTTCAACACGAAATCGCGGTCAATATCATAGATCAAAAGTTCGCTGAAATTCTTGTCGGTTTGCGTTCCTAATTGGACGGCTTTGCCGGCGGTCGTTTTTTTGCCGTCGGCGGTGATCGTCAGTTGATGCGATTTTTTGAAGAGTTCCTTGTCGGATTCGGATTTGCAGGCAAAACCGTAAAATTCCTTTTCGCCCGAAGCTTGATAGTTATAGGTTAAATAACCGAACTGGCATTGGAGTTCGTGCGTTTGTTTACCGTTTGAAAGTGTCAGGAAATTCGGCGCGGTGAAGATTATTTCGGCATTGTGCTGCAAAAAACGGTTGATAATCAAGCCGTTTTCATCGGTCATTCCGGCTAGTGCGGCATTGTCCCACATCGCGGCGGGATCGAATTTTTCAAAGCGGCTCGGATCGAAATTCAGCTGACGGTTTCGCATCGAGGCTGATTTTTCTTCTCTTTCTTTTTTTCGCGCTTCGGCTTCGGCGTTTTGTCTTGCCTGATTTTCGGTTTTGATTCTTTCAAATTCGGCGCGTTCGGCAGCTAATTTGGCTTCTTCTCTGGCGGCGCGAAATTCCCACGCCGGTTTCATTCCTTCGACTCCCCACACGCCGCGTTTTTCGGCTTTTGCCTGCGATTCGTGCAATTGATAATTCGCGCTTTCGGACGGGCTTTGTCCGCCGTTTTCCAGAACCGCAAACCAGGCTGCGCCGTCGCGGAGCATCTGGCGGCTGATGTCAACGTCTTTTAAGAAAATTTGACCGACCGTGGTCGCACTTCCCGAAAGCCCGCGCGGGTTTATTTCGACAAACTGATGGAGAATCAATTTTTCCAAATGATCTTTAACAATCTGATGAAGCGGCTGGTCGGGTTCGGGAATCTCGATGTATTGAAGCACAATCGTCAATTTTCCGCCCGTTGCCATTTGGACAACCGCTGTTTTGCCGTCAATAACCTCGATAACTTTGCCGCCGAATCTGCGCTGCGAAAAAGCCGAAAAAGTAAAGGTCAAGATCAGTATAGTTAATAGAGAAAGTTTAAAGATTTTCATACATTTTATTTAATTTTGTTAGCAATCCGCGTCGTTAAGCCAGTCGCTCTAAAGACCTCGATAAATAATTGAATCCCGGAAGCTTTCGCGGTCAAAGACTTCTCACTTAACGGTAAATGAAAGTAAATATACGGTTTAAACAAACTTTTGCCTTTTGCCTTTTTACTTTTGCCTTACTTTTTATCTGATGTCCAGATCGTATTCGCGCAGACGGCGATAGAGCGTCGAGGGCGAAATGCCGAGAAGTTCGGCGGTTTTGCCGCGATGCCAGCCGGTTTGTTCGAGCGCATTTAATATCTGCTGGCGTTCGACATCGCGCAGGTTGGTCGGTGTCGAAGTTTGAAAAGAACTCGTTGAAGTTTCGCCCGGCGTGTTGTAATTGACCGAAATTTTCGGTTCGTTTTTCTGGAAAACCACTTCCGGCGGCAATTCTTTGATCGTGATTCTGCCGTTATCCGACAGTAAAACAGCGCGTTCCAGACAATTTCTGAGATGACGGACATTTCCCGTCCAACTGTATGAACAAAGCGCGTCAACGGCTTGCGGCGCGAGTTCGGGCGCGTTTGCTCCGGCGATTTTTTGCAACAGATGTCGTGCCAGCGGTTCGATGTCTTCGCGGCGTTCTCGCAAGGGCGGAATATTTATTTCAAAACTGTTGATGCGGTACAAGAGATCGGCGCGGAAAACGCCTTCCGCAATGGATTGCTGCGGATTGCGGTTGGTCGCGGCGACAAGGCGAACGTCAACATCAACTTTTTTCACGCCGCCGACGCGGAAAAACG
>CAYUGW010000783.1:0-2010 GCA_964444245.1 uncultured Blastocatellaceae bacterium
CGCTTCCAACGGTTCGGTTTTGGTTCACGATACCGAGATCGCTCTCGTCGGATTTACGAGCGAAGATGTTGACGCAACGCTCGGCAGAGGCGATTTCGGCGCGTCAAAAGAAACCGGCGAGATATTGAACTCCGCCGCGAAAAACGGTCAAAAAGACGGAATCGGTCTGGGCGAAGCGATGGGCAGGGAACTTTTAGAGTTAAATCCGCAAAATGCGGAAATGTCTCTGCTTTGTACCGCTTATAAAAACAAAATTCCATACACGGCGCATCTGGCAATCGGCGCGGACATCGGGCATTTTCACAAAAGCTGCGACGGCGCGGCACTCGGCGCGACAACGCACACGGATTTCAAATTGTTCTGCTCGATCGTTAAAGAATTAACCGGCGGCGGCGTTTATCTCAATATCGGTTCTGCCGTGATGATGCCGGAAATTTTCTTAAAAGCGGTAACGGTTATTAGAAATTTAGGTTTTCCGCTCGAAGATTTTACGACCGCGAATTTCGATTTAATTCAGCATTATCGCCCTCTGACAAATGTCGTCCGCCGCCCGACGGCAAACGGCGCAGGACGAGGATTTTCAATCACGGGACATCACGAAATTATGATTCCGCTGCTGGCGGCGCAAATTATTTGCGGGGAATAAATCTTGATAATTTCAGATTTAAAATTTCAGATTTCAAATTAAAGATTAGAGAGAATTTTGTAAAACAAAGTCGGGAATGAAAATGTTAAAAATTTTAATTTACAAAGTAATAAATAGAGCTATTTTTTAAATTTTCTATTAAATGATTTTTGACCGATAAACATTTTGAATCGGTTTTCAATTTGAAATTTGAAATCTGAAATTTGAAATACAGTAGAAAACTTAAAAATCGCTCAAATAGACAAAAAATATATGATTAATTTTCTACATCAGGAAACTGAAAAGGTTGTAAGTTTTCGGCTCGAAGGCAAAATTACGGCAGAAGATATAGACAAAATCGCCGATCTTTTGGAAGCAAAATTCAATATGGAAGAAAGCGTCAATTTGTATATCGAAATTGATAATGAATTGGAAGAATCCTTCGGCGGAATTCTGGAACAGGCAAAAAAAGGTTTTACCGTAATTTTGCCGAATCTCGGGAAAATCAAAAAAGCCGCGCTCGTTTCCGACAAAAACTGGCTGAGAAAAATTACCGATTTCAAAGATATGTTTTTTACGATGGAAATGAGAGGTTTTCCTTCAAGCGAAAAGGACGAAGCCTTCGATTGGGTTTCATTGGCTGATACGCGACCGTAAAGGGAGCGTGCAAATTCCCCCGAATATGCTTCCTTATGGTTAATTAGAAACAATCTCAAAAATACTAACCCATCAGTTAAGCAAGCGGTCTTTGACCGCGGTTCCCTTATAAATTAACAGTGAAACGCGGTCAAAGACCGCTTGCTTAACCAAATATTTTATTTTTGAGATGGCTTCTATCAAATCTTTCGGCAAATTTAAATTATTTAAAAAAAGAATTTGACAAAAGTTTTTTTTGTGAATAATCTCTTAATGAAAACGATTTTCAATTTCAGCTAAAGTTTTAATTTATATTATTAGCGATTCTATTATTTGATTTATCAGAAAAAGTGAAAAGGGCAAAGATTCTGCCAAATCTCTGCCCTAAAAAACACCGTCGAAATTGAGAATTTTTTGCTTCGAAACCCAACTAGCGAAAGTGTGTAACTCATTGTAACACAACTTTCGTAAATTTTAATTTTACACGAAAATTTTGAGGTAACAATGATTATTCAATCTACGAAATTATTCTTTTCAGTACTATTTTTAGCACTTTTCAGCTTTTCCGCCTTTTCCCAAAACCGACAGGAAACAATAACTGGAACAATCACCGATGCCAACGGCGCAAATGTTGCCGGGGCGAAAGTTAAAATCCGAAACAAAATCAGCGGAAGCGAAAGTCAAACTCAGACCGACGCGAGCGGAAATTTCTCGTTCGACGGTTTAGCCGCAGGAAATTACCGCATAAC
>CAYUGW010000784.1:0-2007 GCA_964444245.1 uncultured Blastocatellaceae bacterium
TATTAAAATCTATTCAAATCTCCGCCATTCCGATTCGTAATATCTCACAAGTGCTTGATTATCAAGACGGTTTATCTCGATTTCTTCGCCCTCGGGAAATGAAGTATCGGACGAAAACTCGAACATCGAAGCCATTGTTTTATTGTTTAAGAATTTCAAATTGATATTTTCCGGCACTTTTTGCGGGGTTTCAAAATCTCCGATCTTTGCCAGAGCGTAGCCCCAAATTCCGAAACTCGGAACGGTCGTTTGAAAAGGTTTGACGGTAAAACCGCTCGCCTGCAAGGTTTTGATAATGCACCAGAAGGAATTTCGCGCGATCAAAGGCGACGTGCATTGAATGACGATTGCCGCACCGGGCGCGAGTTTTTGCTTTAAAAGATTATAAAACCGCGTCGTGTAAAGTTTGCCGAGCGCGAAATTGTTCGGATCGGGAAAATCAACGATTGCCGCGTCAAACGGTTCGATTTCGGTATTGTCGAGCCAGACGAAAGCATCTGTATTTATTATGCTGACGCGTTTGTCCTCCAAAGATCGATTGGTCAATTCGGCTAAGGGCGGAAATTTTTGGCTAAGCGCGGTCATTTCCGGGTCGAGATCAACGAGCGTTACGGATTCGACCGACGGATATTTTAAAATTTCTCTGACCGCCAAACCGTCGCCGCCGCCCAAAACTAAAATGCGCTTCGGCGTTTCGCCGGACGAAATCATCGCCGGATGAACGAGAGCCTCGTGATAACGGTATTCGTCAAAGGAATTGAATTGCAGATTTCCGTTGAGGAAAAGCGCGTATCCCGTCTTTCCTTTCGTTACGACAATTCGCTGATAAGGCGAGGTTTTCGTGTAAATTATATTGTCCGTAAAAAGCGAATCTTCGGCGAGTGATGTCAAAGCATCGGCTTTGATCAGACCGATAAGCAGCAGTATGACGACGATAGAACCTTTGATTCGCAAGATATTTACGTCGCGTTTACTGATTAAATTCTCGAGCAGCCACGTTCCCCAGAGTCCGACAACGGCGTTCAGAATTCCGAAAACCAGACTTGTCCGCACCAAACCGAGGCGCGGAACGAGAAAGATCGGAAACATCAAGGACGCGACCAAAGCTCCCGCATAATCGAGAGCTAAAACCCGCGCAACTAATTTTTTGAAATCCAATTGATCTTTTAGAATCCGCATTAAAAGCGGAATTTCCAAACCGACGAGTGCGCCGATGACAAAAACCATCGAATACAAAATAATGCCGAAATAGGAAACATTGGCAAAAGTGAGAAAAAGAATCGGAGCTGAAAAGCCGCCGATGATCGCCACGCCGAGTTCGATCTCGACAAAGCGTTTGGCTAAATCTTTATCCAGAAAACCCGAAAGCCACGAACCGACACCCATTGCCGAGAGATAAATTCCGATGACGAGCGAAAACTGCGTGACCGAATCGCCCAAAACATACGAAGAAACGGTTGCCGCGAGCAGTTCGTAGATCAAACCGCAAGTGGCGATAATTACGACATTTAAGAATAAAAGCGGTGTGCGGTTTATCATATAAAATGGAAAACGGAAAACGGAAAACGAAAAATGAACAAACTACCAATCATTTTCCATTTTCCATTTTTTGTTTTCCGTTAATTAAAAATCAGCCGTGAATCGCCGCCGCGATGATTATCGAAATGCCGATCAGCATCGAGCCGATAATTATGCCGAGCGCGGTGTTTTGGTCTTCTTCGATTTCCTTATGCACCGAATACGGCATAAATTTTTCTAAAATAAGAAAAGCGATGCCGAAAAAGATCAAACCGATAACAACAAAAATCAGCGTTGTCACTAAAACTTCGGCAAGCTGATTGAATTGAACGACGAAAGCAAAGGCATTTGAGCCAAAAATTGTAGCTAACATTATTTTCCTCCACGAAAACCCGTATAAATAAATGGCACGCCAAGAGCCGATTTACGACCCGAATTGGCAAATTCCCAACCGAACCAGGATGTCGTCATATAAATTAAAATGACTCC
>CAYUGW010000785.1:0-2007 GCA_964444245.1 uncultured Blastocatellaceae bacterium
CGATGGACATCGCCCAAAAAACCGACGGCGAATGGCTGATCGTCGAACTCGGCGATGCGCAGGTTGCCGGATTGCCGGAAAAAAGCGATGAAAAGAGTTTTTATAAAAGTCTAAATTCAAAGGCAGAAACCCGCGCGTAAGCAAGGGTGTAAGAATCGGACACACCCTTGCTTACGCGCGGGTTTCTGCCAAAAATTAACTCCAGCGAAAAAACTTTTTCGTCAGCGGCAAAAGGCGATGATTTGAAACGACTTTGCGGAAAAATTCTTCGTGTTCGGCTTCGACGCGCGACATTTCCAGCATTTCTTTTTCGCAATCTTCCATTTCCAATTCCTTCGCAAATTCAGCCGCTTCTTCGTATTCCAGAATATTTTGACTTTCCAATCTTCCGGCAAAATACATCGGGAAAAACCAGCCCGAAACAAAGCATAAAACGCCTAAACTTCGCCCGATTGTCCAGAAAACGGCTTCGCGAATTCGGCGCGGCTCTGCGCCCAATTCATTCAGCCATTTCCGCACATTTTCGCGGTGAAGCCATTCTTCCGTTTCAATGATTTTGATCTGCTTTTTTTCATCCGATTCGCGCAGAGATTTCCAATGCCCGCGATACGCAAACGCCGCGGCAAGCTCGCCCGCGTGCGCGTTTTGCAGAATGCGGATCAGGTTTTTTTTGGCATTATTTGGCATTGCTTCGAATTTGCGAGAGAAAATTCAAAAAATCAGCGGTTTCATTTTTCCATTGTTTTAATGAAACTGTAAAATGATTTCTTTCCTTTCCATACATAGGTTTTGCGTCTGAAATCTCAATTGCCCAAACGGATGGATTTTGAAAATCAGACATCGGATCAATTAAAAATGAAACAAAAGCTGTTGCGCCGACTGGCGACCAAATAGATTCAATCAACCAGGTTTCCATTGACCATTTGTAAAAATCGGAATTGTCCAATACGCTTATTTTCCAACCGTTTTTCTCGATTTCAGCTTGAATCTCTCTTTTTTGAGTTATCATCTAATCTTCAAAATCTATTTTGTCATAAACTTCCGCAAGCGCAATTATACATTCAATCGAAGAAAGTTCGATTTCCAAATCCAAGCCGACCGCTTCCGATAAAAGCCAAAATCCGTTGCGGTGGCGGACATATTTTTCGGAATCGCGCTCATTTCCTTTCTCCAATCCAACGCTTTGTTTCGACTATTTCATCAATTTTGTTTTCCAGTTCGAATAATTGCGCCGGAAAAATTTCGGAGTCCTTTCCTTTACAACCCAAGTAATGATGAATGGTTTTCCGTTTGCCGTTTATTTGAATAGAAGTGTTGGCATTCGGTCTGTCGGTAGCGGTTGACGGGCAATTTTTGTAGTCGTATGAATTTTCTAAATTGAAATAATCCGCTTTCTGAAATTCCGCCACCAACTGTTTTACTTTTTCCGCACTTATTTTATCTTCAACTTTTCCCTTTATTTCCGTTACGTCTTTTCCTTCAAAAACGACCGCACCGTCCGATTTAACAGTCAATTTATAAGTCGGGCAAACATTCTTCCCCGCATAACAGCCGGTTCTTTCCAGGGTGATAATCAAATCTTCGGGAATTTTAGAATCAGCCGGAATATCTGTCGGAGAAGATACGGCATTACAGGAAGTAAATATCAGTAAAATTACAAAAAATTTCAGTTTCCTCATTTCAAAAAAGGTCTCCGAACAAAAAAATCACGCCGCTTGACGCTTTCCGCGCGATTATAAATCGTATCGCGTTTGACCGCTTCAAATCCTGCGTTTTCGATCATCTGAAATTTCGGTTTTGAACTTGATTTTACCAGATCTCCGTTAAATCAAGTTCAAAACCGACTAAAACATCTTCGCCCGAAACGCTTTGCGGATTTTCCAAAATTTCAACTTCGCCGTTTGCCCGATAAATTGAAACGCGTTTATTTTTCGGATCAATCAGCCAACCAAGTCGTGCGCCGTTTTCGATGTATTCTTTCATTTTCGTCTGCAAATTTTCAAGTGA
>CAYUGW010000786.1:0-2000 GCA_964444245.1 uncultured Blastocatellaceae bacterium
TTTTTGCCGTTTGCAGCAAATCTTCGGGCAATTTCGAAGCGACAAAAGTTCCGCTGCCCGTTTTGCCTTCGAGATAGCCTTCGGCAAAAAGCTGTTCATAAGCATTGACTACCGTAATGCGCGAAACTCCGAGATTTTGCGCTAAATATCGCGTTGAGGGCAATTGCATTTTTGAAACGAAATCGCCCCTCAAAATAGCTTTCCGAATTGACTCGTAAATCTGACGATACAAAGGCTGGGAATCATTCTTAGTGTCGAGCATTATAAACGGAATCTGATTTTTAACTTGTGTCATAAAACTGAAAATTGGACTTATTAATTACTTTGTAAATGGTTATTGCGTTAATTCCAATTTACTCTAAAATATATTTTTGTTGACATCAACCGTGCGGGAGCGGCAGGCAATTGAAAAGCCGCGACAGAAAACGTAAAAAATTTGGATAAAGTCTGATGAGCCGATAATTTAAAAACTTCAGACTTAATCCGAAAAGGAGAAAAAGAATGCGAGATTTAGCGATTCGTCTTGAAAACCGTCCCGGAGCTTTGGCGGAAATGGGAGAAACATTGGGAAATGCCGGAGTGAGCGTCGAAGGCGGCGGCGGATTTGTCTTTGACGGCAAAGGCATTGCACATTTTCTTTTTGAAGACGGCGGCGCGGCGCGAAAAGCTCTTGAAAAAAAAGGAATCGAAGTTCTCGCCGACTGCGAAGTTCTTGTCCAAAAGCTCAAACAGGACGAACCCGGACAATTGGGGAAAATTTGCCGGATGATGGCGCAAGCCGGAGTCAATATCGAAGTTATTTACAGCGATCATCAGAATCAATTGATTTTAGTAGTTGATGATCCGGAGAAAGGACGCATCGTTTCCGATGCGTGGAAAGCGGGCGAAAGACCTTGATAAAAAAAAATATGCCGATAAAAATCGCTGAAACGGATCATGAAATCAAAAACTGCTACGCTGTGATGGCAGAACTTCGTCCGCATTTTCAGACGGAAAATGATTTCTTAATTCAGGTTAAACGGCAAATGTCCGAATTGAATTTTCAGCTTGTTTATCTTAAAGAAACCGAAATCAAAGCCGTCGGCGGAATTCGCGTCGGTGAATGGCTGGCGGGCGGAAAATATCTGGAAATCGAGGATTTAATAACAAAATCCGGCGAACGCTCGAAAAACTATGGCGGCGAACTATTCGATTGGATCGTCGAATATGCAAAAAATGAAAACTGCGCTCAAGTAAAACTCGTTTCGCACGTGAAAAGATACGGCGCACATAAATTTTACTTAAAAAAAGGAATGATCATCGAAGCGCATTATTTTTCGCTCGCGCTTTCGAAAGCTGAAAAATTATGAACAAAAATCAACTTGTAAAGAGCCGTGAGATCGAATGGAAACCTTTGAATGAAAAGGGTGTTACGGGCGTTTTTGTCAAGACTTTATTGTTTGACGAAGAAACAAAACGTGCGCCGACGATTCTTTTGAAATTCGAAGCCGGAGCGCGTTATCCGTTGCACACGCATCCGGCGGGCGAGGAAGTTTTCGTTCTCGAAGGCGACATTCGTCTCGGCAAAGATCACTTGCACGCCGGCGATTATCTTTTCACCGCGCCGGATAATCTGCACGCAGTTCGCACCGATACGGGCTGCGTCGTGCTTTTGAAAGCACCGCAGGAAGTGGAGATAATCGAAAAAAGAAAATGACGCAAATCGAACAAACAAAACGAACAAAATTAAAACGAATCCCGAAACGCGGCGTGTTTGAGCGCGAAACGATCAATCGAATTTTAGACGAAGCATTTATCTGCCACGTCGGATTTATAGTCGAAAATCAGCCGTTCGTCATTCCGACCGCTTTTGCGCGCGACGGCGAAAATTTGCTGCTTCACGGTTCGGCGGCAAGCCGTATGATGCGCGAAATGTCGAAAGGAATTGATGTTTGCGTAACCGTAACTTTATTAGACGGTTTGGTTTTGGCGCGTTCGGCGTTTCATCATTCGATGAATTA
>CAYUGW010000787.1:0-1999 GCA_964444245.1 uncultured Blastocatellaceae bacterium
GATTTCGCGGGAAAGGCGGGCAGAATAAAATGAATCGGTTGACCGGTCGAAACAAAATATTCAATTTCGGAGAGATGTTTTTCGATGCAGATTTCGCAATTTGTTTGAAGACAATTTTTATCGAAACCGCTGATTTTCCGGTGATTAAAAATGACGTTCAAAATTTGGCGGCTCGCCGGATTCGATTTATCGAGGGGTTCTTCCAAAACGAGTTGCGACAATTTCGTCAGGTCTTTGACGAGCGGAAGCATCGGAAGAAGAAGCAGAAAATTTCCGCCGCGTTTCAGCATTTTGCAGACGACTTTTATAATCTCTTTCGTCTTTTCCAAATCGCCGCTCTGGACGTGTAGAAATAAGATTCCCCAATGAATGACATAAAGCAGTTCAGGCAAACTCTTCACATTATTTTTCAAAAACCGGCTGCTCGAGCCTTCCGACAGTTTTTGCATTATGCGAATTCCCCTGATTCTGATATGGCGCGTGCGGGCGGAGCGAACGCCGAGATCGGATTTTTTCAACAGCAAACTCATTAAATCGCTCAAAAGCGCGGAATACGGCGCGATCAGTTCGATTTTCCGGAGCAACGCCTTTTCAAACCGCACCGAAAGATTCGGTTCAATTAAACCGGCGACAAAAATTTCCCAATCGGCATTGATCCGCTGGTAAAGCAACAGAATTATATCCCCGGTATTACCGAAATATTTATAAACATCTATTATTTCAACACTTGCGGCATCGGCAATTTCTTTGAGCCGGACATTTTCAAACCCTTTTTCAAGAAACATCTGAAGTGCCGTTTCGCAAATTTTGTGTTGTATTAATTTTTTTTTCAAAACATTATTTATCCGACAATATTTCTAACCGCAAAATGAATCAGCAAATCCTGTTCCGCTTTTATTGATCTAATTCCTTTCTTTTATCGCGCAAAAATTGGTCGGTCGAATCAATGTCTATTTCGATCCAAATCGGATTGTGGTCTGAAAGCTGATCTTTGCGCCAGTAAATATTGAAATATTTCTCGGCTTTTTCATCATCGCCCGCGTATCTTTCAAAAATCTTTTCAGTTTTATATTCGCCGTAAAGCCTGAAAAGAATCTCGAAAATATTTATTACGCCGCCTTTGAAGTCTTGTTCTTTGGTCGGAACTTCAAAATATTCGTTCCTTTTGAAAAACATCCGGTCAAATGTTTCACCCGATTTTCCGGTATTGGTCGTCAAACCACGCAGAATATTTGATTCGATAAAATCATTTTGTTCAAATACTTCAACAATATCCTTGTTATTTTTATACAAATTAAAATCGCCGAGAATGATTATATTTTCCGTCCAGAGAGTTTTCGCTTTTTTCTTGGCGGCAAGAGCCTTCAGCAAAAACTCGACTTCTCTTTTCCGCAAGTTTTTGCTGTCTGTGTCATTACCCGGTTGGAGATGAACGCTCAAAAGCGCAAACGATTTCCAGCCCGCACGAAAGCCGGTCATATACGGCGAACGCTTGAGTTGAAAAACGTCATCGGCATCTTCTTCAAATAATTCCTTCCATAACACTATTTCGCCCGCTAAGCCCGTAAAATCAACGCGTTTCGTGTTGTAAATATACGCGAATCTTTCACCGTTTCCGGCGTTTCCTTCGGTTACGTCGGTCATCAGATATTGCCAATCGCTGCCGAGAAGTTTCATCAAAATTTCCAAATCCTTCAAACCTTTTTTGACTTCCTGAACGGCAACCAGATCGAAACTCGAAATTATCTCGGCGATGTAAAAATAAGATTCGGGCAGACGTTGTTTGAGAAAACCGAACTGCTTGATATTCCAGCTGCTCAGGATCAGATTTTTATCATTTTTCTTAACCTGTATGTTTTTGGAAATGTATTCGCGCAGTTTGAGCAGATTATCAATCGTGCGAATCTTTTCAGATGTAGAAAAATCGGGGAAAACAAGCGAATAATCCTGTTTATTCGGATCTTCGCTCGGTCTTAAATCGTTATACCAGGGCATCTGT
>CAYUGW010000788.1:0-1999 GCA_964444245.1 uncultured Blastocatellaceae bacterium
ATGGATTTCATACACGAAAATCTTCTAACGATTCTAATTTTGCTTCCGGTATTCGGCGCGATTGCCGTTGTCGGACACGCGATGTTTTGGAAAAATGACGCTCATCTGAAATGGGTTACGCTCTTTATCACGCTGGCGATATTTTTGCTTTCCCTGCCGCTTGTTTTTGCGCGGGAAACGATTTCGGCGGGCGGTTTCTTTTTTGAAAAAAATATTCCGTGGATTAAAGCGATAAACACGAATTATCACGTCGGCGTTGACGGCATCAGTCTTTGGCTGGTGATCTTGACGACGTTTATAATGCCGATTGCGATTCTTTCGACGTGGAACGCGGTCGAAAAGCGACATACGGCTTTTTACGCTTTTCTGCTTCTGCTCGAAAGCGCGATGATCGGCGTTTTTGTGTCCTTGGATTTACTCGTTTTTTATCTATTTTTCGAAGCCTCGCTCGTTCCGATGTTTTTCCTGATCGGCATCTGGGGCGGCGAAAACCGTATTTATGCGGCGGTTAAGTTCTTTATTTTCACGGCGTTCGGCTCGCTTTTGATGCTTGTCGCGATCATCGGACTTTATTATCTGCATTTTGAAGCGACGGGAGTTGGAACATTTGACTACGTTACGCTGTTTAATTCGATAAAAGACGGAAGTCTGACATTTTTAGGCGCGAACGGCGAACTGACGACCGTCGGAATTCTAATGTTCTGGGCATTTGCGCTGGCGTTTGCGATCAAAGTTCCGATTTTTCCGCTGCACACGTGGCTGCCGGACGCGCACACGGAAGCTCCGACTGCCGGTTCGGTTATTCTGGCGGCGGTGCTTTTGAAAATGGGAACTTACGGATTACTTAGATTTAATTTCGGTTTGTTTCCCGAAGCGTCGCGTGAATATGCTTACGTCTTTATTATTCTGGCGGTGATCGGCATAATTTACGGCGCACTCGTCGCGATGGTTCAGCCCGATATAAAACGGCTTGTCGCCTATTCTTCGGTCGCGCATATGGGTTTTGTCATTCTCGGAATGTTTTCATTTACCGAAATGGGAATGCAGGGTGCGCTCTATCAAATGCTCAATCACGGCATTACGACCGGAGCGTTGTTTTTACTCGTCGGATTTATTTACGAAAGACGGCACACTCGGCTGATTACCGAATACGGCGGTCTTGCCAATATTATGCCGGTTTATGCGACGATTTTCGTTATTACGACGATGGCTTCAATCGGTCTGCCGTTTTTGAACGGTTTCGTCGGCGAATTTCTGACGATGATCGGAATGTGGACTGCGCCGGAAGCGGTCTTTACGCGTTCATTTTCAATCGGCGCGACGATGCTTGCCGGAACGGGCGTAATTTTCGCCGCCGTTTATATGCTGTGGATGGTTCAGCGCGTTTTCTTCGGCAAAGTTACGAATTCGAAAAACAAGAAATTGCTCGATCTATCGCCGCGCGAACTCGGTCTGATCGCGCCGCTCGTTTTTTTAATGGTCTTTATGGGCGTTTATCCGAAACCGTTTTTGGACGCTTCGCAAAAGAGTATTTTGACGGTTCAGGAAAGAGTTCTGCATCAAGCGGGCGGAACTGTGGAGAAAGCGAAAAATCAGCAAACGGAAGTCAAATAAATTTTTGATATTAAAGATTTCAACTTAAATGAACACAATGTTTTTAGCCAGTTTAGTTAATCCAAACGCAGATATTTCGGCGATTATGCCGGAATTGATGCTGACCATTACGGGTGTTATCGTAATGCTTTACGACAGTTTTAATCCGAAGCAAAGATATGTAACGGGTGCGGTTTCGCTGATCGGACTTGCATTTGCGGCGGTTCTGCTCGGCTTGATGTACAGCTCACCTTCGTCGCCCGACGCTTGGAACGGAATGGTCGTAACGGACGGTCTGCGGCTGAGTTTTTCGTTTGTCTTTCTGCTTGTTACCGCCTTTACGATTTTAATTTCGTCCGTTTGGATTGACCGCGAAGACGTTCCGGTCGGCGAATATCACACGCTT
>CAYUGW010000789.1:0-1998 GCA_964444245.1 uncultured Blastocatellaceae bacterium
GGAAAATGGAAAATTCTTATTTGGGCAATGAATTCAGCGATTCTTTTATCAAATCCGAACTGGAAAAATACAAACTTTCCTATAAAAAACTCGAACGCGAAGAGCTTCTCGAAGCGACGACCGAAGAGATTAAAAACGGCAACGTAACGGGATGGTTTCAGGGAAAAATGGAATGGGGACCGCGCGCACTTGGGAATCGTTCGATTCTGGCGCATCCGGGTTTTCCGAATATGAAGGACATCTTGAATGCACGAATCAAACACCGCGAAGAATTTCGCCCGTTTGCGCCGTCGGTTTTGGTCGAACGGCAGAGCGAAATTTTCGAACAGGATTATCCGTCGCCGTTTATGCTGCACGTTTATAAAATCAAACCCGAATGGCGCGATAGACTTTCCGCCGTCAATCACGTTGACGATACGGGAAGATTGCAAACGGTTTCGCGCACGGAAAATCCGCTTTATTATGATTTGATCGAAAAATTCGACCGGAAAACCGGAATTCCCGTAATTCTAAATACGAGTTTTAACGAAAACGAACCGATTGTCTGCCAGCCTTTCGAGGCGATTGAATGTTTCCTGCGAACAAAAATGGATGTTCTTGTGATCGGTTCTTTCTTTTGTAAAAAGGACGATTGACTGGAGCGCAAGCGGCTCGCTTGCACCGTTCGAGCGAAGCAAGAACGGTAAGGCGTTTATTACCTTAAAACTTTTTTGAAATCGAAGTGTGCGTCCGTTCGTGCTTCGCGCCGAACGGACGGCAAGCGAGACGCTTGCGCTCCAGTCTAACTTAAAATATGAATTGGAAAATCGAAAAAATCCCTGAATTAAAAGGTTTCACGGTCGAATGGGCGGAACCGGAAAACTTTTATTTGTCGAAAAGAAATGTTCTTTTTCATTCAAAAACTCTAAAACCGCCGTTTGAAAAAATAGCGGCGATTGACGCGCCTTCGTGGAAACAGTTGGCAAGCAATTTCCGGCTTGCCCAGAGGCTTTTGCGGTTTCAGGTGACAAATGTGATTCCGCTTATAAACTGCGATTTATTTGTTACATTCGATAAAACCGTCGGCATCGTTCGCGGCGGTAAATATCAAACCTTGGAAGGTTTAAATCGCCCGTGCCGCGTTTTGCGTTCGGCGTGTGCGGTTGACGCAAACGGCAATATTTTCTTCGGCGAATATCTGGCAAACGACGAGCGGGGCGAGATGCGCGTTTATAAATACCGAACGGGCGAAGATTCGCTCGAAGTGATTTATACTTTTCCGGCGAATTCGATCAAACATATTCACGGAATTTATTTTGACGAATTTACAAAATCGCTTTTTTGTCTGACGGGCGACGACGAAAAAGAGTGTCAAATCTTACAAACTTTCGATGAATTCAAAACTATTCAAGCCGTCGGGCAAGGCGACGAAACGTGGCGGGCAGTTAGTTTGGTTTTTACGGAAAACGCGCTGTTTTACGGAATGGACGCGGAATTTCGCGCCAATCATATTTATAAATTCGACCGCGAAACAAATGAAAGAAAAAGTTTGGGCGAAGTTAATGGAACGGTTTTTTATTCAAAAACATTGGGCGAAGATTTGTTTTTTACGACAACCGCCGAAAATGCACCGAGTCAGACGGAAAATGTCGCGGCGATCTGGAATGTAAATTCCGCCGGAAAATGCGAAGAAATAATCAAATTCAAAAAAGACCGCTGGCATCCGACGCTTTTTCAATTCGGCACGATTCATTTTCCCTGTTTCAGCCGGCTTAAAGATGAATTATATTTTCATCTGGTCGGTGTCAAGGGCGATAATCAAACTTTCAAAATCAGCAAAGCATAGAAAAATGTTCTAAAAGCTTTACATATTCTCCTAAAAACTATAAAAATACTACACGCAAAATCAACGGCGTTTAAGCGTTCTGTGCTTTGTCGGATCATTTTAGAATGAGGAGAAATTATATGTTAAAAGCTAAGATAATCGCGTTTGTAATTTTATTTTCAATATTTTTTAGT
>CAYUGW010000790.1:0-1991 GCA_964444245.1 uncultured Blastocatellaceae bacterium
AAAAGTTAATTTTTGTGGCTTTTTCCGTGAATAAAGAACTTGAAATCTGGCAATTTGCCGCCGAAAAGTTAAAGCATATTGAACCTTTAATGCTTCTCGTCGTCGCGGAAAGCGCGGGAAGTTCGCCCGGTCGGCAGGGTTTTAAGATGATCGTCAGCGCGGACGAAATGCGTGGAAGCATCGGCGGCGGCGTGATGGAAGTTGCGCTTGTCGAACAGGCGAGATTTCAGATTTCAGATTTCAAATTTCAAATTAATTCAAAAATCGTCGAGCAGGTTCACCGGAAAAATTCGCCCGCATCGAGCGGGATGATTTGTTCGGGCAAGCAGACTGTTATTTTGCGAAAACTAACTAAAGACGACCTTAAAACGGTTAGAAATATTATTCGACATCTCAAAAGAGATGACGGAAGATATTTACAGATAACCGAAAATAAATTTCAGACCGGCTGGCACAAAAGAAGTGATTTTAACTTTAATTTCACCGTAAATAATCCACGCATTTTAAAAGCGCAGGTTCGACAAATTTCTAATCCTATTGACAGCAAAATTTTATTAGAACCTCCAATCAAAGCCACAACAAAAGTAGATGTTTCGGAAATTTGCACCTTTCTTTATGAAGAAAAACTCGGCTATAAAAACTACCTTTACATCATCGGCGGCGGGCATTGTGCGCTTGCGCTTTCGGAAATTATGGCGAAGATGGATTTTCATATTTCGCTTTTTGACGACCGCGCGGATTTGAATACTCTGGCAAAAAACGATTTCGTTCACGAAAAACGAATCATCGAATCTTACGAGCAAATCGGCGAATTTATTGAAAGCGGAGAAAATGTTTATGTTGTCGTGATGACGCTCGGCTATAAATTCGACGAGATCGTCATTCGTCAATTATTTAATAAAACCTTCAAGTATTTCGGCGTTCTGGGAAGCCGGGCGAAGATGAAAATTTTGCTCAAATCACTGGAAAAAGAAGGTTTCGACAGCGAAAAACTTAAACGAATAAAAACACCGATCGGTTTGAAAATCGGCAGCCGCACGCCCGAAGAGATCGCCGTTTCCATCGCGGCGGAAATTATCTCGGTGAAAAATTTATAAAATTCAAACGACACATTTTTCGTTTCTTTGCCAGTTAAAAGTGAAAGGCAAAATTTTTGCCGTCATCTTTTTAGCAAAAGAGGAATTTTATGAAATTATACGCGAATCTTTTTTCAAAACATTTTTATTCTGTCATCGCTTTCGCCTTTATAATTTTTGTCGGTTTGGGCTGCAATCCGAAATCGGACGCGGATTGGGAAAGGGAATTGGGCGGACGCAAATTGACGATGGCGAAAACTTCGGGCGGCATCAGCGACAAGGTGGAAATCTGGTTTTGTCCGAACGGCGAATATGCAAAGCGCACGTATTTCGGCGGATTTTCAACCGGCGGCGTGGGAACGCTTTCAATTGCCGATGAAGACACGGAAGGCGGCAGATTTCAGGTGCGTTCCTCGACTCTGATTCTGCAGTCGCAGAACGGCAACACAAGCGAATACAGCATTTCGCAAAATTTTGAAGGCGATGTCGTTGAATTAAACGGCAATAACTATCTCGTTTCGACGCATAACGAATGCCGGTAAATCGGTTTGAATCTATAAATACTTCAATTCAATTTTCGGACGGATTTATCGAGCGTTTTGCCGCCGATCAATAAACATAAGACGCTCAAAGCGCAGGAAATCGGGCAGACGAGCAGCGCGTAGCGCATCATTTGCGGATTCGCACTTGCGCCGAGAATATCGTTTAATTTGCCGATTAAATTCGCGCCGATGATGTAGGCGAAAATATTGACCGTGAAAAAATAAATCGCCACCGCCAAACCGCGCAAGTTTACGCCGGAAATTTCGGTCGCGTCCGCTGCCGCCGCGCCGAGCCACGCCAGAGCGGAAAAAAGCAGTATAAATCCGGCGGGAATAACGAGATAAAAATTATCCGTAAACAAAATCAAAAGCC
>CAYUGW010000791.1:0-1983 GCA_964444245.1 uncultured Blastocatellaceae bacterium
GTAGGTTTTGCTCGATAATCGGGAAAGCCGTTCGCTATTTATTTTATCGAATTCTAAGTTTCTATCCGTCATTAAAATTACTTTAATGATTAATAGTTGACCAGTCAAGCAGTTTTGCAAATTTTTAAAAAACTGCAGAAATAAAAAAAGGAAACGAACCTTGATCAAGGTTCGTTTCCTTACTATTCAAAGGAGAAAAATTATGAAGTTGTGAGATGAAAAAAAATGTTATTTCGACAAATCGTTGACGTGCGAAGTCAGGCGCGATTTATGACGCGCCGCCGTGTTTTTGTGCAAAACACCTTTGTTTACCGATTTATCAATCAAAGCAATCGTCGGATTCAGTAATTCCTGACTTAACTCTTTATTTTGGCTTGCCAAAGCGGTTCGCAATTTTTTGATTTGCGTTCGCAGACTGCTTCTGTTGGCTTTATTCACAGCGTTTCTTTTGGCTGTTTGCCGGACGCGCTTTTCGGCTGATTTATGATTTGGCATTCAAACTCTCCGTAATTTTGTATAAATAATAGCGTGAAATCTTTCTCAATCAGAGAAACTACAAAGTATAAATGTTGAAAAAATGTATGTCAAGCGAGAGGCGCTTTAGTTTTCATATTTGGATGCGAAAGTGTGCATTAAATCTACGCAAAGCACAAAAATCGGCGGATAAAAAATAAATTCGGGTTTCAAGGTCGGCGAAAAAATCGAAGGAATCGAGGCGTTTATGACCAATTCAAAATAATTTCCGATAACCATACCGATTCCCAGACTCAGAAAAAATCCGATTACCAAAAAGGAAATCGCCGTAACTTTCGTATAAGGTTTTTCTTCCGGTTCGTTTTCGTCGAGAATCGAATCGTGAATATCTTCGGAGCTGTAGGTGTAGCGTTCAAAACCGGCTTTGAGTCGTTTGAACAGATGAATACAGCCGATTATGAAAAGCGAAAACAGGATAATTTTGCCGATGATCGGTAAATTCGTCCAAAAAGCGGGCTTGAAAATAGCGACAAAGGCGGTCGAAACAAAAAGCGCGACGGTCGGGAAAATCACCCTTTGCAAAGCCATTGATTCGCGGCGTTCGTCAGCGATCATCCGGTCAATAATCTCGTTATAACGGCGTTCGTAAACCATCTGCCGCCAGCGTCGGGCGTGCAGATTTTCCGAAGAAAGCACCGAACCGTTTTCACTGTTGTATTTTGCCTGAAGCATCTGGCGGTCGTAATCGGCGCGTTTTTGCGGATTTGCCAGAATTTTGTAGGCTTTTGTAATTTGCGAAAATTCCTGCGAAGAGCTGTCGGTCGCGGCATTTATATCGGGATGGATTTTTCGAGCCAGACGACGATACGCCGATTTTATCTCGGCTCTCGAAGCCTTGGGTGAAACTTTCAGGACTTTGTAGTAATTCACCATCGCAAAAAAAAGGGAAGAGTTAATAATCTGGTTTTTAATAGAGAAACCGCTCAAAAGACAAAAAAATTATAACATAAATTTAACAAAGAGTAGAAAAAAGCCCGAAAATTTATTCGGGCTTTTCAAAATTTCCGGGAAAAATTTATTCGAGATCGTCAATTTGCAAACTGATCGGGTCTGCGCCGGAAATTTTCACCGCGTCAATCACTTTGGCGACGCTTCCGTAATCAATCGAACGTGGTGCTTTGATAAAAACGGTCTTTTGAACTTTTTGCGCGTCGCTCAAATCATTATTAAATTCCTTTTCCGGCGCAAAATTCCGGTTTTCGAGTCTGAGCTGAAAAATCGCGGCAAGTTTTTTTGTCAAATTCCCAGAATCCTGCGCCGAAGCCGAGGCATCCTCTTTGTTCAACTCGAGCGAAAAATCTCTGTTTAAGGTTACAACCAGAGTGTCGGGATTCGGTGTAATATTTTCTTCCGTTGTCGGCTCGCCTGGAATTTTCGCCTTAAAATCGGTCGGTTTGAGTGGCGAGATGACCATAAAAATAATCAGCAAAACGAGTAAAACATCAATCA
>CAYUGW010000792.1:0-1982 GCA_964444245.1 uncultured Blastocatellaceae bacterium
GTTTCAAACGGGCGAAAATCGCTTCCCGTTTGAGCATCGAAAAATAAATTTTCCGTCTGAACGCTTTCGACCGGAATTCTCATTGTTAAATCTCGAACATCATTAAATAAAGGATTTGCGGCAACATATTGCAAAACACTTCCGCTTCTGAGCAATGATTCGGCTAATTCGGCGCGGGTTACGGCAAAATGCGGATTAAATCTCGAGCCTTGCGGCGAAATCAGAGATTTTCGCAACGCTTCTTTGACGAACGGCTGAAATTGCGGCGAAACGATATGCAGATCCGAAATGCCCGAATAATCGACCTGCGTAATTTCAATCGCACCGAAATATTTCTGCGGCGTTCCTAACAGAAGCGAATGCCCGACAACGGCTTTGTAATTTTGCGCCGAAGGATTATTCAGCACGACCTTTTCGCGTCTGCCGGTCAAACCCGGCAAATTCAGATAATTGGAACTGCCGACCTGTCTGTTTTGCGAATCGTTTATTTTCAAATTCAAATCATTCGCGCTCAATCCCCAGGAAATTTGAATTCCGGCTTGAATCGTATCAGAAGGAATTGAAAACCCGGTCGTGCGCGTTCCTAGAATTCCAAGGTTTTCATCAAATACGTTTGAAACGAAATTTTTAAATTTGATTTTGTCGTTTTTCAGAATAGAGCGGAAAAGTCCCGTTTTTCGGTTCGGGAAAGCCGATTCTAAAACCGCCGCGTGCGAATTCAAAATCCCCGCGCCGACTTCGTGCTGAAAATACGCAGGTTGCGGAGTTGCCGTTCGCTGAATGATTTCTTTTATTTGTGCCGGAGTCAGCGTCGGGTTGGCTTCAAGCATCAGAGCAATCGCTCCGGCAACCTGCGGTGCGGAAAATGAAGTACCGCTGGCAGTCGTATAAAACGGCAGTTCGCCCGGGTTGAGTCTTTGCAAATCCCCGCCGGTAGCAATGCCGAGAATCCCTGTTTGCGAAACCGCGCTTCGCAAACTAACGACATTTACGCCCGTTGCCACGACGGTCGGTTTTTGATTTCGATCACCGAAAACGCCGCGTGATGAAAAATTTGCAAGTTTTCCTTTTTCATCGGTTGCTCCGACCGAAATCACCCACGGAGCGATCGCATACGGATTCATAGTTCCGTTTCCCGCGCCCGAATTTCCTGCCGAAAACACGACATTTACGCCGCGCGTCGTCAGCATTTTGGTCGCGATATTTACCGGATCGTTATAATCGAAAACGGTGTTTGCCGAAAAACTGCAATTGACGACGCGGACATTATAATCCGCGCCGCGTTCCAAAATATAATCGAAACCGGAAAGAACATGCGTCAGATTCAAATCGCCCGCACTCAAACCGAGAATTTTCGCTCCCGGCGCGACTCCGCCGTATTTTCCGCCCGAAGAAATTCCGCTGGCGGCGATCACACCCGCGACAAATGTTCCGTGTCCGCTGAGCAGATCGGTATTGGCAACATTTTCAACCGGAAGCGGATTAGTAAATCCGAGCGGCAAACCTTGAATATCGGAAAGTCTGACGTTTTGAACAACGCGTCCGGCAAGATCATTGTGCATTGAATTTACGCCCGTATCCAGAACCGCGACCGTCACGTTTTTGCCCGAAACCGGCATTCCGCCGTTTTGGTTTTGGAGGTCTATGTCCGGCGCAACTTTGTGGATTCCCGTGTTTTTGAAAAAAGGATCGGAATTTAGAGTTAAAGTTCGATTACCGTAAATCGAGCGGACATTCGAAAGCTGCGAAACTGCGATAAGTTGTTGACGCGTTGCCGTTACGATAATCATCGGTAAGACTTTAAAGCGAGTTCCGCCCAAAATGCCGATTTGCCGCAAAATGTTTAAATCATTTTCATCCGGCAAATTATGAAAAACGATCACCGCATTAACTCCGCTGTCGTCGGTTATTCGGTTGAGCAAAATAGCGAGTTCGGGATCAATCGAATTAATTCCTTGAAATTGATTCGGCTGTTCATCGTC
>CAYUGW010000793.1:0-1980 GCA_964444245.1 uncultured Blastocatellaceae bacterium
CGGCTTGGGGATTATCCGCGCCCGCGTATATTGTCATCATATATTGAAAGGTCGGCGAAGCTGCGCGGTTATCCCACAGACGCAATTTGAAATTGCCGGGACCTAAAAAGCAAAACAGATCAGCCTGATCAATATGCTCGTGCGGACCGCGCTGCACATTCGGTTCGGTCAGAGAAATATAAGCCATCGCCGGATAAAATTCCGCTTCGATCTCGTCGTGCCGGAAAAGCTCGGCGAGCCACCCGCGTTCATCCACAAATTTCCTGATCGGATAAACGACCACATCGGCAATCTTGCCTTTTGTAAAAATATTTTCCTGATTCATAATAATAAAACCCTTTGCGTCCTTTGCGCTAAACTTTGCGTTCTTTGCGGTAAAAAAGAATTCTTAACCGCAAAGGACGCAACGTTTTTCGCAAAGGGCGCAAAGAGTTGGTTTTAACTATTTGTCGTTGCAATCATATATATTCAAAAAGATTATGCCGGAAATCGAGGACTCAAATAAAGTTCGCTCGAATAATCGTCCAAGCCGATGGTGACAAGCTGCAGAAACCCGCGCCGACCGAGCAAATTGCGGCGAACGGCGTAGTTTTCGGCAAAATACACTTTGGTTTGAAACCGCAAGCCCAAAGTTTCGAGTTCGATTTCGTGCTGAAAACCAATCAAATCACCGGCAAGAGTAGAAAAAACTTCCCGGTAGCCGCTTTCGATATCAATTTCTAAAAAATCCGCCAAAGTTCTGGAGAAAAGACAAACTTCCGAACCTGTGTCAATCTTTGCGGGACAAGGTTGGTCAAGATTTGCATAACGCAAAATTACATCAAGTGTAATTCCCGTTTTTAGTGAATCGTAAGTTTTTTTCTTTTCAAATTCAATAGCATATCCCATTTTACCAAACGCCTCCGCTGATAAAAGGCGGACGATTAGAGCCTTCGACAAAAACGATATAGACACCTTTAAGTCCGAGTTCTTTAATTTTTGCCGCCACCTCTTTGCCATTTTCGCCGTGTGCTAAAAGCGTATCACCATCCAGAGCAACATATTGTCCATCGTATTTATCACGATTTTTCTCGAGCCAATCGTGTTCCCGTGAAAAATCTCTGACAGGTAGATCCGAGGCAATAATCGACGCGTCAACCGGCGGACGGTTTTCCTTTTTTAAGTTCAACTTTTCTTCCAAAACCACCCGCACAAATTCATCTTTCGAGATACCGCCTTTGCGCGCCTCGGCTTCTAATCTAATTTCGAGTTCGACCGGGATTTCAATCGTTAAAGTCATATTATATTCACCTCAAAGGATGATTTTACCACGATACCGCGTATAACCCATTGAATGCTGAATCAAGAATAAAAGTTAAAAAAAACTTTGCGTTCCTTTGCGCCTGACTCCCGCGTCCTTTGCGGTAAAAAAAAGAACTTAACCGCAAAGGTCGCAAAGTTTAGCGCAAAGAGCACAAAGTTTTTGTCTTTTTCTACTATTGATTCACAATTACATTTTATTATTCGGCTAAAGCCTATAGTGTTATTTCAACCTGACCACTCGTCTGTTGCTAGTGGCAATTGATGAATCATTTCGATCAGCATTACTTTTGGTTCACTATCTTAATTTTTTAGTTCCAAAGTTTCCCGGGTAACGGCTTTTCGGGTTTGATGAACTTCTTCGGTTAAATCTTTGACATCGGCGCGAAGTAGTAAAACCTTAGCCTCGAGACGGTCAAACGCCGCGCTATTAGCGACAAGTCCGATACGAACAGCCTCGAATTGAGTGTCGTAAGTGCCGAGTTTTTTATTAATTGCTTCAAATTGTGTATCGGTGTTTTTTTCCAAAGTATCAATTCTCGCATTTAAAGATTTACCTAATTCGGCAATCGCTTTGAGAATGGCGGAATCTTCGTTTTCTACTGTTGATTGCTCTAAGGTTTCTTCAGAATTATTCATATTATTTAACGGTCGGCGCAAACCGATTTTGCATTAATTCTA
>CAYUGW010000794.1:0-1978 GCA_964444245.1 uncultured Blastocatellaceae bacterium
GTCTCGGGAATTTCTAATGCCGCGTGATAGATTTCTTCGATTTGTTTTAGTCTCTCAGCATTCATTAGGGGGAACTGCCTGCAACCATAATTAAATTAGAATTTTATTCTCGAGCAATTGAACTATAGCTTAATCAGCTTTGATTGGACAATTCGCGGAGAAGCCAGGTTTTGGCAAAACTCCAATCACGTTTGACGGTTTCGGGCGAGATCTTTAAAACTCCGGCGATCTCATCAATTTTCAATCCGCCGAAAAATTTCATTTCGACAACGCGAACTTTTCGTTCATCTAAAACGGCTAGCTGATTTAAAGCATCATCGAGTGCGACCAACTCTTTTGAACTGTCTTTTCTGCCGAGCGACTCTTCGGCGAATGTTATACGCTCCTGCCATCCGCCGCGTTTTTTTCGGTGTTTCGATTTTGCATAGTCAACCAGAATATGCCGCATCGCTTGTGCCGCCACGCCGAAAAAATGAGAACGATTTTGCCATTTTTGATTTTCGCCGTTCGCCAGTTTTAAATATGCTTCGTGAATCAATTCGGTAGTTTGAAAGGTATGTCCCGAAGGCTGTTTTTTCAAATATCGCCGAGCCATTCGGCGCAGTTCTTCATAGACCAGCGGCATCAGCTCTTCGAGGGCGGATTCCTTGCCTGTACTCCAATCAATCAGCAGTTGTGTTATCTGATGTGAACTGTCTTTTTCCATACATTCTATAAGGAATTATCTGTTCGGAATTATAGAACAAAAATCATAAATAAAAAATATATTTTGCGGACGATGACATTTTTTTCGTCGAAATATCGTTTTGGCAAATAGAGAATTAAAATTTTAGTGACAGGTCGCTGGATACAATTGCGGAGAAAGGGGCGAACAAAGCTTTTTGTTACCCGGTTATCAATATCAAAAATGGAGAAAATAAAAATGAAAAACTATCGAATATTTTGCATTTTACCGGTTTTAGTAATTGCTTTTGCAGCAATTCAATGTTTAAGTACAAACGTGATGGCTCAAAGACCGACGACGGGTAAAGCCAAAACAGTCCACAGTACGATTGCCGTTCCGAAAAATTGGGACTATATCTACGACAAGAAAAAAGGTTACGGTTTTTATGTGCCTGCCGGTTCGGTGGCGGAAACAGTCAAAGAAAGCGGGGTTGAGGTAATGATTATCAATACCGGCGAGCCGACCAATATTGATATTTTCGTGCTGGCTTACAAAGATAAAACTTTAACCAAAGATGATCTGATTCTCGATGCGCTGGATTTTCTTAGTGAAATGGGGCAAACAGTAACGCCGATCGGTGATTTGAGAGCGGAAAGCGAAGACTATGCGGTTGGTGATGCGCTGACGGTTTTGGAAGACGGGAGCAAAGGAAAATTGAGAATTCTCGTCGGAACCGATATTACCGACAACTACATAATGATCATCGGCGCATCAACGAAAAACTTTGCGGCGAACGAAAAAACAATAGATCTGATCTGGGGAAGTTTTGAAATGTGGAGCGGCGGAGCAAGCGGCAAAAATTAAAACTCGTAAATCAATCTAAAAATTGCGGAGAACAAAAATGAACGAACAGAAAAAAATAAAAACAAAAAAAACACTGAATAAATTCTCTTTATTGACACCTTTGGCAATACTCATTTTTGCGGTCATCGGCTGCAATATGAGTACGGCAAATTTGAGTGATCTGAAAACTTCAACAGACAAAGAAGGAAAATCATCTTCGACAACCTTTAAATCGGGCGATACGCTTTACGGCATTGCGACCGTTGCGAACAACCCAGGAAAGGTAAAGGTCAAATTTTATCTGACTGCCGAAGAAGATACCAACTTGAGCAAAAAAGGTGAAACCTTGAAAGGTTCGGAGGTTACTCTGGATATTGAAGGCGACCGGACAGCCAATTATTCGGTTCCCGTTTCCGAAGCCTTTCCGGGCGGAAAATACAAACTCACCGCCGATATGATAAACGATGCGGG
>CAYUGW010000795.1:0-1977 GCA_964444245.1 uncultured Blastocatellaceae bacterium
AGCACCTGAGCAAAAGTAAGGTGGTGTTTTTACTTAACGTAGAACGCGCCTGTTAACCTGTTCAAACAGACTAACAGTCTGTTTTACGCTAATTTCAAAATGCCTTGTTACTTTTGCTCACCTGCTTAATACTCCGTAAATTAAATTTTCGAGTGTTTGGAGTCCCGCCTTTAGGCGGCTTTACCGCCGCGCTTCGCTGGCGGATGCCGCCTAAAGGCGGGACTCCAAACTTTTTTCAAACGCCTTAAAATTTAATTTACGCTCTACTTAACAGGAACGTTTGTTCGCGCTCTCGCGCTCATGCAAGCGGGGACGCTCGCGCTCCAGTCATATAAAATATTTTACTACCCGAATGGATAGTGAAACATTTTTCGCAAATGTTCTTAAAATCTTCCCTTTTTTCAAAAACAAGCGGCTTTACAATGTTTGCATCTCAACTCTTCCGCGCCGCAAATAAACTTTATTGTATGAAAAACCGTTTAATTCTCTTCAAACATCAGCGCGTGAAAATTCGTATGAAAAGTTTTACGTGATATTATACTCGAAAAAACTTTCGGTAATTTGCGAGAAAGAATATTTTAGAATAATTGCAGGAGAAATCAATGTTTTGTCCCAGTTGCGGTTTAGAGGAAATTCATTCCAATCAATTTTGCCGGGCGTGCGGCGCAAATTTGCGAGTTGTGCGTTCATCTCTGGAAAAACCCGATAACATCACCGATTCCGCCGCGCTTGCCCGCAGCGAGATCGGACGGGCGATTGCCGCCCGGATCAATGAGATGAAAACGGCAAAGGATTTAAATTATGTGACGGAAACCGTTCTGCCGCAGATCGAAAAATTTCTCGAATCGCCCGAAGAAAAGAAACTCCGCCAATTGCGCGAAGGCGTGGTTACCGCCTCGGTCGGAGTCGGGCTGGTGCCGCTCGGGTTAATTCTCTACGTCTTTCTCGGAATGCCCGGTTCGATTGTCGCCGGCGCGGGTTTGCTGATCTTTTTTATCGGTTTGGGAATCGTCATCAGCGGAAAATGGCTGACCGTTCCGCCGAAAAGCATCGAAGACAAATCAACGGAAGCAAAACGCCAGCGCGAACTCGATAATTCCGCGAAGGATTCCGACACCGGCGATTTATATTTACGGGAAGACACTGCGCCGCCCTTCGTTTCCGTCGTCGAAAACACGACGCGCCAGCTCACCGAAAAACAAAAAACTCCGCGCGGAAAATGATAGAACAAGCAAAAAGATAAGGTATGTGTATTTCAACGAAAAGCGGTGGCAGAGCCGACATTCCTGACCTGAAATCTTTTTTAACTTGATTTGTAAAACTCAATCTTCATCGCACGATAAAGTTAATCAAGACAAGTTAAAACCATTAACAGGTCGGGAAGGTCGGCTCTGCCACCGCTCTTTTCATAACAAAACTTGTATGTAACTTTTTACTGAGGCGTTAAATGCGAGAAAGCCTCCGGCAAATGCCGGAGGCTTTCTCGCATTTAAACATTTAAAATGCTTAAAAAAATTTACCAGCGCGAACCGCCGCCGTAGCCGCCGCGACCGCCGCCGCGATTTCCGCCGCCGCTGTTTTCACGGGGTTTGGCTTCGTTGACTTTCAATTGGCGACCGTCCATTTCTTTGCCGTCAAGCTGAGAAATGGCGTTTTGTCCTTCTTCCTGGCTCGACATTTCGACAAAAGCGAATCCGCGCGAACGTCCTGTTTCGCGGTCTTCGATGATATTGGTTGATTCAACTGTTCCGATTTCTCCAAACATTTGTTCTAAATCTTGCGATGATGTATCGAAGGAAAGATTTCCGACGTATAATTTCATTGACATAATAATTGTGTACCTTTTTCCCTGAGGGAAATTTCTAAAAGAAGTGTCGAATCGTAGCTTAAACTTCGAAGAAAAACGGTAGTCTGACGAAGAATCGGATTTCGGATGCTCAATTTTATGAGAGCGAACTTCTGTAATCTTAAATGAAC
>CAYUGW010000796.1:0-1971 GCA_964444245.1 uncultured Blastocatellaceae bacterium
CCGCTAACTCGTAAATATACGCACCTTATTATGCGTAGGCGGATTGTAAAATAGTGTCGTCCACAATTCAAAACAAATGAAATGGCACAATAAACATGTGGCCGTTAATAATATTTCAACACTAAAAACAATACAAAACACGCACTACATAGTCCGCTCTAGAGCGTTTCAAATAAATACAAAATGCGAACCGGCTATTCTTTCTTATCCAACAAGATTATCTGCTCGGCGATAATTTCCGTAACATATTTTTTGTTGCCTTGTTTGTCATCGTAAGAACGAGTTTTCAGCTTGCCTTCAAGATGAACTAAACTGCCTTTGTGCAGATATTTCTCGGCCAAATCTGCCAAGCCTCGCCACAAAACGATGTTGTGCCATTCGGTGTTTGAATGCGTTTGTCCGTTTTCGTCTTTATACGATTCGGTCGTCGCAAGCGAAAATTTGGCAACTTTTATATTGCCTTCGAGTGTTCTGACGTCAGGATCGCTGCCCAGATTTCCGATCAGTAATACTTTGTTTAAGCCTTTCATAATGTTGATCAATCATAAATGAGTAAGTCTTGATGAATTGCCGTCTGCTTTAGCTGACGGAAACGTATGAAATAAAATCTAGGGGCTTTAGCCGAATTTAACTAGGTTATCAATCATCCTTATTGCTTCAGTTAAGCAGATAAGGAATTGTTAATTTTTGGCTAAAGCCTATTTGTAGACTGCAATTCTTTCCGTCAGCTAAAGCTGACGGCAATTCATAAAAAAACCCAAACCGGTTCATCCGAAATTAGGACGTAATCCGGAACTATCAATCCATCGTATCAAGCGGACTTTTGATATTTTTCAGCGTTTGCTGGCTGACGTGCGTGTATCGCAAAGTGGTTTTAATATCGTTATGACCAAGTAATTGTTGGATAAAACTAATATCGGTTCCGCTTTCAAGTAAGTGTGTGGCAAAACTGTGGCGCAAACCGTGAATGCCGATCGCTTTATTGATCTTGGCCTTTTCCAACGCTTGCGAAAACACTTTTTGACAACTTCTGATGCTGTATTGTCCGCCGTATTGCCCTTCAAACAAGTATTTTCCGGGGCGATATTCTCTGAAATAATCGCGAAGTTGTTCCAAAATGCTTTCCGGCAAATTCACATAAAGATCTTTTTTGCGCTTAGCTCGTTCGATAAAAACCTGCATATTTATGCTGTCAATATCGGTAATTTTTAAGTTCACAATTTCGCTGACACGCAAACCCAAACCGTAACAAAGTTTGAGCATTGTGTTGTGTTTGAGATTGGTTGTAACGGCGAAAAGTTTTTTGATGTCTTTGACGTTTATAACTTTCGGCAAGATCGAAGGCTTTTTCGGTCGCGGAATATCGAAGAAAAATTTGTCGCGATGCAAAACCTGTTCAAAATAAAACTTAACCGCATTCAAACGGCTGTGGATCGTGTTTTCAGAGAGTTTGAGCGTGTTGATGCAATACAAAAAATAACTGCGAAGTTTTTCGGCATCCAAATCGTTAACGTTTTTGGCTTTCAGAATTTGCAGCAACTGGGCAAATTCGTTGCGATACGTATTTATCGTGTTTTGGCTGTAAGACTTTAATTGCAGTGTTTCAATAAATCTCGACATCGCCGGCTGATTTACCGGATCGATATTCGACGATGCGTGTCCGGGATTTTTCGTCGGCAAACCGAACTTTCTGCGATTTTGCGACGAATCTAAAACATACCAGGCCTTTCTCTTTCGACTCCATTTCACCCCAACCCACTTTCTCACCCGTTCGTTCAGTTTCCTATCAAATTCAAAGTGAATAAAAATGACATCTCTGCCAATGTGCGAGCCAAGTTCATACTTTACTTCCTGGTCAGGCATTATTTTCCTGAGAACGAAATTATTCTATATATTCCAAACGACCTGACTACGCAATCGCGATACTGTCTTTTCCTTTCCCAGCGTTTCAAAAACCGATAGCATCGACGG
>CAYUGW010000797.1:0-1969 GCA_964444245.1 uncultured Blastocatellaceae bacterium
ACGGCGAAAAACAGATTTTTGACAAAAAAAACGGCTTGCCCGACCAACGCATCCGCTCGATGCTCGAAACGGTTTCGCCGAGCGGCGCAAAAACGCTCTGGGTCGGAACTTACGGCGGCGGTCTGGCGAAATTTGAAAACGGAAATTGGACGATTTTTAATCAGGAAAGCGGTTTGCCGAATAACCGGATTTACAGTTTGGCTGAAACAAAAATCAACGAAAAACGCTTGCTTTTAATCGGAACTGCCGGAGGCGCGGCTATTTTGAATATGGATGCGGAAGGTTCGTCGTTTCAGATTCTTTCGAGCGAGAGCGGGCATCTGCCGAACGATTCGGTCAACCGCATTTTTATTGATAACCAAAACCGCATTTATGCCGCGACAAATCAAGGCGTTGCAAGACTTACGCCGACCGGAAGCGACGCGGAACAAAATTTCGACGCTTATTTTTTTACGACCGAAGACGGTTTGCCGAGCAATGAAACGATTGCCGGAGCGAGTTATATAGACTCTCAAAACCGTATTTGGATCGGAACGGTCGGCGGCGCGGCAATGCTCGATATTTCGCAGGAATATCCCGATACGACCGCCGACTCGGTTTTTCTCGAAAAGGTTTTGATCGGCGGAAAAGAAAGCGAACTAAAACCCGAAACCGAACTCGCCTATAATGAAAATAATCTGATTTTTTACTTTGCCATGCCGAGCGGTTTTCGTGAATCGGGGACGCGCTATCAAACGCAGCTTGTCGGAATGGAGGAGAAACCGACAGATTGGACAAACGAGCCGCGCCGCGAGATCGGTTATCTGCCGAGCGGCGAATTTATCTTTAAAGTTTGGGGCAAAGATGCCAGCGGAAATATCTCCGCACCGCTCGAAATTCCCTTCAGCATCCGCCCGGCGTGGTGGCAAACGTGGTTTGCGTTTATCTTGTATCTTTTGGCGGCTGCTGGAGTTGCGGGTTTGATCGTTTATACGGTGTATCGAAATCGGCTGCAAAGAATGTTTGAACTCGAACAGGTCAGAACGCGAATTGCCAGCGATCTGCACGACGACATCGGCGCGAGTCTTTCGCAGATTTCGATTTTAAGCGAACTTCTGGCGCAGAAAAACGGCGAAAACGGGAACGAAGAAACTCGATCTTTAAATATTATCGCCGAAACTTCGCGTGAACTAACCGGTTCGATGAGCGATGTCGTCTGGGCAATCAATCCGAAACGCGATAATTTAAGGGATTTGATTCAAAGAATGCGTCGGTTTGCCAGCGATATTTTATCGGCAAAAGACATAGATTTTACATTTTCCGTGCCGAAGGAAAACCTCGAAATGAAGCTCGACGTTGACATTCGCCAGCAGATTTATCTCGTTTTCAAAGAAAGCGTCAACAACGCCGTCAAACATTCGGAATGCACGAATGTCGAAATCGAATTTAAGCTGAAGGATAAAAACTTTTTCCTGCGTGTCAGCGATGACGGCAAAGGTTTTGAAATTGGCGAAGAAAGCGATGGGAACGGTCTAAACAGTATGCGTTCCCGCGCTGCAAACGCGGGCGGAAAGCTCGAGATATTATCGGAAAAAGAAAAAGCCACGACCGTCATATTAAATATTCCGCATAAATCTTCGGCGTTTATTTAATTTGGTTCTACCGCCAGTTTATTTAAAAAATTAAATTTGAATTGCCGTTTGCTTTAGCTGACGGAACTCGAAAGATAAATATGCACCAAATATCTGAAGAATGAAAATCATCCTTAAAGCTTTAGCTAAAGCTAAGAGGATGATTTGATATTTATTTTAATTTCGGCTAAAGCCTTGTGTCTGCTGATTTTATTATCCGTCAGCTAAAGCAGACGGCAATTCAAATAAAAAACTTATCATTAAAATAGCGATATAACCTTTATTTTTTTGACTCGATCAAATAAAAAAAATGACTTTAGAAAACAAAAACGATTCAAAACAAACGGCGAAAACGATTC
>CAYUGW010000798.1:0-1964 GCA_964444245.1 uncultured Blastocatellaceae bacterium
TTGCAAGGCTGTGTTAATAAATTAAAAACGGGTGCGCCGTTTCTGCTTTATCTTTATTACCGGTTTGATAATCGCCCCGCCTGGTTTCGCGCCGTTTGGAGTGTCAGCGATGTTATCAGGCAATTTGTCAGCAAAATGCCGCATTCGCTTCGATTTTTTATCAGCCAGATATTTGCCGCGCTTGTTTATTTCCCATTGGCAAGATTAGCGTGGGTTTTGGAAAAGTTAGGAATGAATGTCGAAAAAATTCCGCTCTCGCAATACCGCAATAACAGTTTTTATACAATGCGAACCGATGCGCTCGACCGCTTCGGCACGCGGCTTGAAAAAAGATTTACTAAAGCGGAAATCCGGGAAATGATGGAAAACTGCGGGTTGGAAAATATAGCGTTTAGCGAAACATCATTCTGGACGGCGGTCGGGTATAAAAAATATATTTAACGCAAAGGCGCGAAGGCGCAAGGGCGCAAAGGGAAGCAAGTAAGGCAAAAGTAAAAAGGCAAAAGGTAAAAGTAAAGAATCAAGTCAAACTCCGACAAATATAAGATAGAAAGGCTTTTTTGATAGACCGGGATTGTAATTTAAAATTAACTTGATAATTTCAATAATAAACAGAAAAACTTAGCGTCTTTGCGCCTTTGCGTTGAAAATAAAAACTTAGCATCTCAGTGTTGAAATCTCTTTCTAAGTTTTCAGGAATAGGGCTATAATAATCATACGAAAGGTTTAATTATGCAAACTATCAATATCACAGACCTGAAAGACAACTTGAGCGCGTGGATCGAGCAGGTTCGGAACGGTGAAGAAATCGTTATCAAAGACCGCAATACGCCGATAGCGCGGCTGATGCCGCTTGCCGCCGGTAAGGATTTGGACGCTGAGGAAAAAGCCTTAGTAGCCGCCGGGCTGATGCGTCTTCCGCCCGATGCAAAAAACGACGATTTTTTAGATTATCCCGCGCCGAAAGTATCCTTAGATGCGATTCGTGCCGCGATCCGCGCCGAACGCGATGAAGACTAATAACGGATTTTGGGATTCGAGCGCACTCGTGCCGCCCTAGCGTCCGACAAACGACCAGCCGGGATTTGCGCCGATTGTGGCGGCAAAGCAATCGTATAGTCGTTTGGGAGGGTGCGACGGTTGAAATCAGAAGTGCATTGGCACGGCTGCACAGTAATGGTGAAATAGATGCCGCAGGTTTGCAGTTCGCACTCAAAAAACTCGAAGCGATGCGCCGCGGGTGGCACGAAATTGTAACCGGCGACAAACTGCGCTCTATCGCCGAAGATTTACCGGATGCTTACGGTTTGCGGGCTTTGGATTCGTTTCAACTTGCCGCCGCACTTGTCTGGTGCAAAGGAAAAAACCGAAAGGACGACTGTTTATCTGCGACGATGCGCGTTTGATCGAAGCCGCACAAAAAGCCGGCTTCACAATAAAACCCTGACTATAAATAATCAGTATTTCAGATTCCAAGAAAGCAGATAGGCAGCCCAACGATAATGTTCTTTGAAAAAATAAAACCGTAAAAAAAATCGCGAAGCGGACTGGAGCGCAATCCGTCCCGGTTGCATGAGCGCAACAAGCGCGAAAAAGCCTCTGATTTGAATAAAGTTGATTTGTAAACAAACGCAATTCCGCCGCTTGCGCAGCGGTTGCAACCGGGACGGATTGCGCTCCAGTCCGCTTCGCGCTCCAGTCCGCTTCGCGCTTCGGTCATTTTTCTTTTTTATAAAAAGCACTCGAGAATTTCCAGTCTTCCGGTTTTTCGCAAAGTCCGGCTTTGACCGGATTATTTTCAATATATTCTATGACATTTACGAAATGTTTTCGATTGCGGATGTAGCGGTCAAACGGTTCGTGTTGCCAGAATTGTCCGTTGCGACTTAGAATTTTATTCGCTTCGTGAGCCGTGTAAGATTTTATCGAATGCGCGATTGCTCTTAATTCCACATTTTTCAGCA
>CAYUGW010000799.1:0-1963 GCA_964444245.1 uncultured Blastocatellaceae bacterium
ATCATTATATTTTCGGGCTTGATGTCGCGGTGAATAATTCCGGCATCGTGCGCCGCTTCGAGAGCGGAAGCGATCTGCACGGCGATTTCGAGCGCGAAAGCGATTGCCAGTGGTTTGCCTCTCAGCCGCCGGTGCAAGGTTTCGCCTTCGATAAATTCGGTCGCGATAAAATGTTTGTTTTCAAATTCGCCGATCTCATAGATCGTAATAATATTCGGATGATTAAGCGCCGAAGCCGACTTTGCCTCGCGCACGAAACGATTCAGGCGATTCGCACTTTTGCTGTATTTTTCCGCCAGAAACTTGATCGCTACCTTGCGTTCGAGTTTTGTGTCCTCAGCCAGATAAACCTCGCCCATTCCGCCTTTGCCGAGCAGATTTTTGATTTTGAAATGTTGAATTTGAAGGTTTTCGAGCGAACTCATAATTTCGGAAGAATTAATCGTAAAAATTATCTTCTTTTAATCGGAAAGGAATGTCAAAAATTTATCCACCAATCAACTTCATAACATCAAGTTGCCCGTTACAAAACCTTTTGTTTTTTTGCCCGCGAAAGTGCGCGAATGGACGCGAAATATGTATAAGCAATTTCTTTTTTTTCTTTTTTCGCGCCTATTCAGCGCACTTTCGCGGGCAAAATTTCTTATTCAGCGTTAACCGGCAACTCGGGTTAACTAATCAAAAAACTCTACGGAAACTTAAGAAATTTGCCGGATTTTTCCGCAATTCTGTGTTTTACAAAAGAATTGATTTGAATGTTTCACATAAAACATAGATAATAGCTGTTTTTGATTAACTTCATTTTCTAATAATTTAACAGATAGGATTTTAACAAGTAGAACTTAAATCGGTTCTGGTAATCAGTGTTGCGGTCAATTTAAGACTTTATTCTTTGATACGGATTATATAGGACTGATAAGTATTCTACGGCTTTAAGACAGTAATTTATTCAATAAAAATAGGTGGTTTTTTTAATGGAATCTACAATTCTTTTTTTAATCC
Organism: uncultured Blastocatellaceae bacterium; assembly: GCA_964444245.1. GTDB lineage: Bacteria > Acidobacteriota > Blastocatellia > Pyrinomonadales > Pyrinomonadaceae > JAHCHG01. Next base: position 1,003 of record CAYUGW010000799.1, read on the forward strand.
CGGCGTTAGGGATTTTCGGTTTAATCGTCATGGCGTTCAAATCTCATTGGGTTACGAAGCAGCCAAGCGGTGAAGCCAATATGGTCGAGCTGGCGGGGTTTATCGCCGAAGGCGCGATGGCGTTTTTGAAGGCGGAGTGGAAAATTTTAACCTACTTCGCCGTCGTTGCAGCGCTCATTCTCGGTTGGTCGGGAACTTTAATCGAAACTTCTTCGCCCGTGATCGCGGTTTCATTTCTGATCGGCGCGGTCTTCAGCGCGGCAGCCGGATATTTCGGAATGAACATCGCCACGAAAGCGAATGTCCGAACGACGCAGGCGGCGCGAACCAGTTTGAAAGACGCGCTGAGAGTGGCTTTTACCGGCGGCTCGGTCATGGGACTCGGCGTTGCCGGACTCGCCGTCTTAGGTCTCGGCGGTTTATTTATCATCTTTTACTACATCTATGTCGTCAGCACCGGAGCATCGGTCAACGGCATTCAGATGGAAAAGGCGATCGAGGTTCTGGCGGGTTTTTCGCTCGGCGCGGAATCAATCGCGCTTTTTGCCAGAGTCGGCGGCGGTATTTATACCAAAGCGGCTGATGTCGGCGCGGATCTGGTCGGAAAAGTCGAAGCCGGAATTCCCGAAGACGACGTGAGAAATCCGGCGACCATTGCCGATAACGTCGGCGATAACGTCGGCGACGTAGCCGGAATGGGCGCAGACCTTTTCGGCTCGTATGTCGCGACGATTCTCGCGACGATGGTTTTGGGACGCGAGATCATCTCGAACGATAATTTCGGCGGGCTTTCGCCGATGCTTCTGCCGATGGTCATTGCCGGAATCGGCATTATTTTTTCGATCATCGGATTTTTATTCATCCGAATTTCCGATGATAAAGGCAGTGTTCAGAGAGCTTTGAATGTCGGCAACTGGGCTTCGATCATTTTAACGACGATTGCCTGTTTCTTCCTCGTAAT
>CAYUGW010000800.1:0-1948 GCA_964444245.1 uncultured Blastocatellaceae bacterium
CAATATCTCAAAAAAATGCCGGCGGTCGTTCTTCTGCCGCAATGCCGCCCCGATGTTTACTGGACGGACGCGAAGATGGACGAAATGGTGATGCGGCAGATCGAAGCCGTTTCGAATGAGTTTTCGATTGATGAAAAGCAGAAATATTTAATGGGCGTTTCGATGGGGGGTTACGGCGTTTGGCATTTCGGCGCGAATTATCCCGAAAATTTCGCCGCGCTTGTTTCGATCTGCGGCGGAAGTCCCTTAACGGGCGGAAACCGTTTCGCGCCTGTCGCCGAACGCGTCGGCAAAACTCCGGCGTGGGTTTTTCACGGCGCGGAAGATAATATCGTGCAGGTCAGCGAATCGCGCAATATGGTCGCGGCAATCAAGGAAAATGGCGGAAACGTCAAATATTCCGAATATGAAAACGTCGGGCATAACGTCTGGCTCAACGCGCTCGGCGAACCGGAGCTTATGCCGTGGCTTTTATCGCAGAAACTTTAAAAAGCTGCGTTCAAATTCAGCAATTAGCTCCGGAGGAGCGTGATATTTATAGAAAACGCGTCGAATCAATGAATCGAGTTCCGTAGGAACGGCATAAAAATAGTTACTGTAAATAATTCGTGCAAAATTGATTTAATGAATTGCCGTCTGCTTTAGCTGACGGATTAAAATGTAAGAATGACAGGCTTTAGCCGAAATTATTAAATAAATGTCAATCATCCATTTTGCTTTAGCTAAAGCTCAGAGGATTGGTTTCTTTTTCTTTAATTCGGCTAAAGCCTTGGGTAATTTGCATTTATCAACCCGTCAGCTAAAGCAGACGGCAATTCAAAGGAAACACGCACGAAATATTTACAGTAACTAAAATATGCCGTTCCTACGGAACTCGGCTGAAATTTGCTCTGTCAAAACTTCCGCCACAAAAGGATCGAATCTATTTTGCATAATTCAAATCGCGTCAATTTCTTTCGCGAGATCGAAATCGTTATGCGTCAAACCGCCAACGTCGTGCGTGGTGATAAAAAATTCGGCGTAACCCCAACCGAAATAAATGTCGGGATGATGATCGCGTTCTTCGGCGATTGCTCCGGCTTTGTTGACGAATTCCAGCGAATCGGCGAAATTTTCAAATTCAAAGCGTTTTTTTATTTTCTCGCCCGATGCTTCCCAGCCCTCTAAATCTTTCAGGTTTTCTTCGATTTCCTGCGCGTTTAATTTTTTTCTTGCCATCCGGTAGTTTATAAACTCCTTATTTTTAGGTTATACTTTACACGTTTTTTTAGAATTATAGAGTTTTTATATGAATTTATTCAAAACGATGAAACCGTATCATCTGATTTTTATTTTATTTGTGTCCGCATTTCTTTTCGGCTGCGCGTCGAATCAAACGCCGACGACTCCGCTCGACTCGCTTAAGGCATATATCAATGCCATCAAGAAAAAAGACCCGACGATGATGAAACTTCTGCTTTCGGATGCAACCATAAAAATGCACGAACAGCAGGCAAAAGAGCAGGGCGTGACATTAGACGACATCGTGATGCGCGAAACGCTTTTTAATCAATCGCAGTCGAGTTTGAAATTCAAGAATGAAAAAATCGAAGGCGACAGAGCAACGATTGAGGTCGAAAATTCGTTCGGAATGTATGAAACCGTGCCGTTTGTCCGCGAAGAAGGAGTCTGGAAAATTGACAAACAAGGCTATGCCGATCAATTGCGCCAACAAACCGAACAACAGAATAATCAATCAATTGACGATGTTATAAATCAGGGAAGAATCCCTTAACGATTTTAGATTTTGGATTTTGGATTTTGGATTTTTTTTAATAGACGAGAAAAATTTATGAAAAAAATTACTTTAATAATCATCGCGTTTGCAGCTTTTGCTTTTGCCGGATGCACGGCAACGCGCGAAGCAAATACGAATATGACAACAAATGCAAATGCCGCAACAAATGCA
>CAYUGW010000801.1:0-1946 GCA_964444245.1 uncultured Blastocatellaceae bacterium
AATTTCTTTCGCAATTTTTGAATAGTCCATCCGGGTGTTTGAAACTGTGCAAGCCGTCAGCAGAAAAGCTAAAAATATCGTCAAAAAATAAATGATGTGCCTTTGCACCTCCTGGCAAATTTTCATGATAGATTTCCGCGCCCGAGTTTTAAAGTTTTTCTCCTATATACTCACACATTTTTTCATAGTTTGTGGGAAATTTGTAATAACTTAAAACATCAATTATCCAACCGATGTTATAATTTGGTTTTGGAAATGCCTGTTTTGCAACTAAAATAACCGCCTCTTTTTGTAAACTTGTAAGTTTGGTTATATCAATAGTTTGTTCTGGCACCCCGCCAAGGGCAGCATTAAAAAGCCCAATAGCAAAATCACCTGAGAACATTTTTTTCTCTCGGGCTTGTTTTAAATACCACTTTAAAATTTGTTCGAAATCTACTTTTTTGGAAATAATTAAAGGTGCTGTGAATGTTTCAAAAAAGTCACTCGCACTTGGAAGTTTGTGGTATGCAGAAATTAATTTTTCATTAGTTTGAAATAACAAATTCAATAGTTGCTCGGCTTCTTTCTTGGGAGGATTTTCATGTGAAAGCAACAGATGTGTCCGCAAACCAAGCATTTTACAAAGCAGATCCGTTTCATAATTGACCGCTTTTGCAAAAAAATCGGCGTTTTCTTTTTTCGTTAAACATTCAGCCGTAATGTATAAATTTGCTTTTACCTCATCGTCGATTTCATTTTCGATTGCAGCAATGATTTGCGGAAATATTTTATCTCTCGAATTCTGTAAATAAGCCAGCAAATGAGAAGTCCAGAGCCGATTTTCCTTTAAATCATTTTGTAAAAAACTTAAATACAACTCAACATTTTCATCCGCAGATTTTTGAATTGCTTCAACCCAAGAAAATTCCTCTTTAATCGAATTCTGCCATTTTTCGGTTTTTGCTTCTTCTGAAACAATACTTAAATCTTTATGGGAGTTATGCCAACTTGACCCGCTAATTAAAAGACTAAGCATTTCAAAGGTTTCTTGCTTTTCTTCCGGTTTTTCCAGCTGCAAAATCTCGTGCAAAACAGACATTGCCGCAACGGACGAAGTATAAATTGAGCCTTGATGATAAACAGTATAAGAAAGTTCATCTAAACCTTCTTGGCGAACTTTCTTATCTTCAGATGCCAGTTTTTCTAAATGTATGGGTGCATTTATGGCTTTTCCGTATGCATCTTCGAGTTTGTTCCAATCAAAAAGCAAAACGGTTTTAAGTTTTGATTCCCGCTCCATTGAATTAGAAATCTCCTCGTCTGTGAAAAAATTCGAAAATGCTTGCCATAAATCTTTAATGATGTTCATGTTCAACGCCTTCCGGCAAATTTCCGTGATAAATCTCGCCGCCGCCAGCGACAAATTCCTTCGCCTTTTCAGCCATTCCAACTGCGAGGGCTTTTTCTTGCCCAATATATCCCCAAGCTGTAAGCGTTTAAATCACCGACTCACTTTAAAGTGGTTTCACTTTCAGCTTCCAACAGCTTTTTTAAAAAGTCTGCGGGAATCTGTATCTGACGTACTTCGGCAAACGCCAAAAATTCCTTAATCGTAGTGGGCGAATGCGTTCTTCCGCATTGTTCTTTTCGGTCTTCTTCGTATGAATAAACTTTGCCCTCAAATAACAGATACCCCTGTTCGCCCCATTGATCAACACGTCCGACCGTAAAATGCGGGCAATCAAGATAAATAATTTTTTCGTAATTTTCCATAATCTGAAACTTAATTTTCCTTCAAATTATTTGACGTTTAATGATGCTCCTTTGCACCTTCAGGCAGGTTTCCGTGATAAATCTCACTTACACTTTTAACAAACTCTTTCGCTTTTTCAGCCATTCCGACTGCTAAAGCCCGAAAAGATTCCCCGTTATGTAAAACATTCGAGGAATATATTATTTATCTG
>CAYUGW010000802.1:0-1945 GCA_964444245.1 uncultured Blastocatellaceae bacterium
TTTTCCGCCGCGCTTCGCTGGCGGTTGCCGCCTAAAGGCGGGACTCCAAACTTAAAACAAATTCCTTCATTACTTTTGCTTACTTGCTTAACATCTTCAAATAAATAAGGAGAAAATCTATGCGGCTTTGGATTCTTAGCGTTATCGCTTTAACTTTCCTTTTTTCATCATTGGCTTTTGCTCAGGAGAATCAGCCTAAATTTGAACAAACGATAAAATTTGACGAATTTGGTGATGTTAGTGAAAAAGTTTATGCCTCGAAGCTGAATAATTATCTTGATGTATTAACAAAAGACGAAAGTTTGCAAGGCGTTGTAGTTTTTTACAATAGTTTCAATCACAACTTATTTAAACAAACATATATTTTCGAGAAAAAGATCATAGAGAAATATTTCAAATATCTCTCAACTTGTTTTGGTCCTCAATTAAGCGTTATCAACGGTGGTTTTCGTGAGGAAATGACAACAGAACTTTGGTTTCGGAAAATAGGTGGAAAACAACCAGAAATAGTTAATTCGGGTTATGCTCCGCCGAAAAATCTTAAATATTTACTTGAGTTGCTAGAAGTCGAAAATTACTACATTTATGAAGCGGAAATTGTTAAAGATGTTGAAGATAATTTTGATGACGAATTTTTGAATCAAAGAATAGAAGCATTTTTTACGAATTTCGCCGAGGTTTTGAAAAAAGATGAAAGTTGGCGAGGTATTTTGATTTTTTATGCTGACAAATCAGAGTTTGACATTAAGATAATTGAAAAACATATTCTTGAATCATTAAGAATAGGAAAAGTTGATCTAACAAAAGTTAGGATCATTTACGGCGGCTATAAACTGAATCCGCAAATTGAAAGTTGGATTATTCCTGAAAACGGTATTGAACCTGAACCAATGCCTGACGAAAAGTTATAAGAAAAGTTAAATGTTAGATTTATTGATAATTGGCGCGGGACCGGCGGGGATTTCCGCCGCGTTTGAAGCGAAAAAAAACGGCTTAAAATATCTTGTTATCGAAAAAGCTCTGATCGGGAATACGATTTACAATTATCCGGTCGGTTTGACGGTTTTTTCGACTGTCAATGAATTGGAGTTTGAAGCAGGCGATCTGAAACCGGCGCGGGAAAAGCTGACGCGTGAGGAATTGCTTTCTTATTATGTTCGATTCGTTTTGGACAACGATCTGAATATTCAATGGGAAGAAGAAGTTTTATCGGTTGAACGGCGCGGCGAAAATCATTTTTTTATAAAATCCGCAAAAGGCGAATATGAAGCAAGTAATATTTTATTTGCCATCGGCGCGATGGATTTCCCCAGAAAATTAAATGTCAAAGGCGAGGATTTGCCGAAAGTTCACGATCATTTTCGCGAAACTTATCCGTGGGTGAAAAAGAAAGCTTTAATCGTCGGCGGCGGAAATTCTGCCGGAGAAGCCGCGCTTTTTTTGGCGGAAGAAGGCGCGGACGCGACACTGGCGATTTTCCGGCAAGATTGGGAAAGCACCGATCCGAAACAAGGCTGTATCAAATACTGGGTAAAAAATCCGCTCGAAGATCAGCTTAAAAAACATTGCTTGAATCTGTTTTTTCTCGGGAAAGTTTTGGAAATACGCGAAACGGAAGTAGTTTTGGAAGACGAAGACGGGAAAACGCAAACTTTGGAAAACGATGTCGTTTTCGTACTGATCGGCGCGGACGCGGATTTGACGATGCTGAAAAATCTCGGCGTAAAATGCGAATTCAATAAATACGGCGAAGTTCCGGTTTATTCGGAAGAAACTTTTGAAACGAGCGTTTCCGGCATTTACGTCGCCGGACATTTCACGAATCACCGCCACATCAAAGGTGCAATTGATGCGCCGAAGGAATTTATTCCAAAACTCGCGGCAAAACTTAAACAGGCTGCGACCAATTAAAATGAAAAAAAGAAAAACTCTTATAATATGGGCA
>CAYUGW010000803.1:0-1931 GCA_964444245.1 uncultured Blastocatellaceae bacterium
CATCAATGGTATGGCGAATTTTTAGCATTTATGGGCAGAACCGAAGAAAGCATTGCCGAAGTTGAAAAGGCATTCGAACTCGATCCACAGTCGCTTTCGACCAATACGGCGCGCGCTTTTCCGTATTTAGCTGCAAGACAATACGACCGGGCGATTGAAAAATTAAAAATGGCACTGGAATTGGACAAAGATTTTCCGCTGGCTCTGTATTATCTGGGCAGGAGTTACGACGGGAAAGGGCTTTATAAAGAATCCATCGCCGAATATCAAAAAGCCATTGACGCATCGGGCAGGGGAACATATTTTATTTCAGCTTTAATTTATGCGCTTGTCAAAGACGGACAAACGGCGGAAGCCGAAAAAGCCTTTGCGGAAATTTCCTCAATTTCAAAAGAACAGACGGTTTCGAGATACGTTTTGGCGCGCAGTCTGGCGGCTTTGGGCGAGAAAGAAAAGGCTCTGGATGAACTGGAAAAAGGGTTTCAGGAACGCGACAGTTTGATGATCGTAATGAATATCGAGCAAATTTTCGATGAAATCCGCGATGAACCGCGCTTTCAGGAACTTCTTAGAAAAATGAACCTCTAAACTTTTTGGCGGATTACCTGTATATCGTTAAAGCTGTTTTCGACCGCGTTTATTTTCGATTTCAAAGGATTTCGTGGTCTTTAGAGCGGCTTGCTTAACAAGGGACGTATATTTTGCTTTTATTTGTAAAAAGTGGAAAATCATAAACACATATTCAAAAAAAATCAGGAGAAAAAATGGCAACAATTTCATTCAAAAACTACATTGTCGTTACCCTTCTTGCATAAAATTAGAAAGAGCCGGAATATTCGCACTTAAAAAAAACTCTCCGATTATTGAATTAATAAAACGTATAGTAACAGAAATCGGAGAAAATCCTGAAAAAAATGCAATTTCGTCTATTATTCACGAATTCCCGGAAGGATGCAGAAAAAAAGACCCGGCTGATATTCAGCAATTTGCGCCGATTACGCCGTAAACTCCTTTGTTGAAATTGCGGTTATAACCACCCGAAACTATAGCATTTCCCGCTGGCGTTATTTCGATGGAACAATTTCCGCTCCATACTCCGCCTTTGCTTCCGGCGGATTGAACAACCGTGATGTTGGCTCTGGAACCGGTTTTATCCAACACTTTACCGATTAAAGCAACGTGTTTATCACTCCACTTGTTATAAAGTACCAACACGTCTAACGGCTTAATATCGGCAACCGACAGTCGTTTCGGACCTTTATAAAAACCATCGTTATCCCAGGATGTTTCCACATGCCATCCGGTATCAGGATAATTTTGCTGAAAGTAGCCGCCAACAAAACAATTGCAGTCAACTCCCATATAATCTTTGGCAAACTGCTTTAAGTCCGGAACTTGTGAAACCGTTTCCCACGAAGCAGGTCTGAATATTTTTTTTCGACAACCGACCGTCAACCAAAAATCTACAGCTTTTAAGAATCGCAGATACCTTTCGGGAGTTCCTTTGCCGTTAAAGGGACCTAAAGTGTTTGCCCAACTATATTTGACTCTTCCAAGCAGCTTTATTCTCGAATCAACAATCCATTCGCCTTGTTGATAAGGGATTTTAGTTTCCGGGTTCGCTGCATCCCTTAAAAAAGCCTGTAGTTTCGCCCATACCTTTTGTTTGTTTCCTTTTCGATCAGTGCCGGTCGACAAATATCTGCTCGCATCAATAAATTGAAAACCGTTTTCTATTGTCCAAATAGGTAAACAAGAAAATATCGCTCCATATACATCGGGTTCTAACGCCATCTTATTCCTCCCGCTAAAAATCAAGTCAATGATTCGGCTGAATAATCTGTTTTCTAAGTTTCTTTATAATTTCAGATTTCAGATTTCAGATTTCAAATTTCAAATTAAGAGCGTTTTTTGATAATCACCAAGATTGA
>CAYUGW010000804.1:0-1927 GCA_964444245.1 uncultured Blastocatellaceae bacterium
CTAAGTTGTAAATTGCGGATTTCCTGTCAAATTGATTTCTACCTTTGAACTGCTAGCGGGAATCAAAAGAACCTATCTGAATCATTTAGAAAATGTAAATTAAAAATACGCTTTTTGCGGGTAATTTACAACTTTTTTTATGCACACATAAAAAAATTTAACTTGATTAGGTTATTTATTATTAGTAGTAAAAATTAGGGACTTTTAGCAAAGTTTTCTGTAAAAATGGAAATTGTCGGAAGGATTTTGAAATAAAATGAATTCTTCCACAAACTAAAAAGGATTTTTTTTTAAAAATCGGAACAATCCAATTATTTCGGTAAGTTTCAAATTTTCCGGGTGTTATTATCCGGGAAAATTAATGAAAATCGCTTTACGGAGAATAAAAATGACAGATAAATTATTGAAACCGATATTTTACGGATTGGCAGTGCTGATTTGTATTTCCGCTTTTTCGATTGACGGTTTTTCGCAGAAAAATAAAACGAATTCCGATGATCAGATTCTACTCTTTAACTTTGAAAAATATTACAATCCCGGCACAGGCGCAGGACCAAGACGAGGTTCGATAGTTGTCGGGCATTTTTATAAAAGCGGACGAATTGCTTGCGATGTAACCACTTACGACCCGCGCGGCAGAGAAGTCAAATGGAAAAAAGTGAAATGTTTTCAGATAAGCCAAGAGAAATTAGACGAATTGATCGAACTTGCCGAACAAAAAGATTTTCTCGAAGCCAAGCCGGATTACGGCTTTTTCATCGGAGGCGCGGATTACGGAACTTCGTTATCACTAATTATTTACCGGAAAGACGATGAAAAAAAGATTTATTTTACAAATCCGCGACACTCCGAAAATTACGAATCTCTGCCGCAATCGTTGACGACATTTTTGCAGAAAATCGCCGAGATAGACGACATTTTTGCAGTTAAACGTCAGACCAAACCGCAAACCTTATAAAAGCCCGGCGTCTAATTTAAAACCTGAGTCGAATAAATTTTTGGTTAAATAATGAATCTATTAAAAAAATCTTTGCAGCCGGTTTTGTTCCGTTCAATTTGGTTGACAATCTTATTTATTTTGTCGTGCGCCGTCTGCGCAGTAGGTCGGGACGATCATTTGTTTCCGATAAGAGAGAACGGCAAAATGGGGTTTGCGGACAAAACCGGAACGGTTATTATTCCTTACCGATTTGACGAAATCGCCGAAAATTTCAGCGAGGGAACTATCGCCGTAAAGATCGGAGAAAAATGAGGCTATATAGACAAGACCGGCAAAATGGTCATCGCGCCGAAATTTGACAAAGCTTTCCCTTTCTCGGAAGGCTTGGTGAAACTTGCGCTCGGAAACAAAGCCGGATTTATTGATAAAACGGGCAAAATAATTATCGCTCCGCAGTTTTACGTCGAGTCGGGTCTCAAATTTGATTTTGGCGGAGACGGTTTCCGCGAAGGTTTGGCAGCGGTCAGAATTAACGGAAAGGTCGGCTATATTGACAAAAGAGGCAAGCTTGCAATCCCGGCTCGATATAAACTTGGAGGCGATTTCAACGGCGGTCTGGTTTTTGTCGTTTCTGACGAAGATAAAGTGTATTTTATTGATAAAACCGGAAAAGTAGTTATTGAGCTGAAAAAATAAGTCTTACTTAGTCGGAAATGTAAAAAAATAGACCGTATAAAGGCATCAATATCGCTTTTGAAACGGCTGAAATTTTTAAATATGAAGTATTTTTTGACATTAGTTTTGATTTTTTTATTAAATCCTGTAATTTATGCGCAAACCGAAGTTATTCTGATCGCGCATAACAATTATCTGGTTGGCGGGACGCAAAACGGGAAATGGCTGAAAGCCGGCGAAGTTTCAAATGATTTCGAAAAACCGGCGAAGTTTATCGGCTTCGATTCTTTCAAAACCGGCGAAAAACCGTTT
>CAYUGW010000805.1:0-1921 GCA_964444245.1 uncultured Blastocatellaceae bacterium
AAAAAGTTATAGACGCGGCGCGGGAATCGAACGAAAAAGGCTGCGCGGTAAAGATTTAATAGAACACGGATTGGCACGGATCTATTGATAAAAATTGTTTTAGAAATTTAATGGCTCATTTTACGTAATAAAAAAATAACTTTTTCGCTGGGAGCGCAGGCATCCCTGCCTGCCACGTCGCTTGGAAAGCGGCGTGAAATGCCTTTGACGATCAATCTGCCTTGAATGAATATGAAATTTCGTGCTAACGCACTCAGCAGGCAAGGATGCCTGCGCTCCCAGCATAAACGCTTTTAAACTTTTTACGGTTTTATTTTTTAAAAAACATAAGCAGACGGCAATTCATCTGAAATTGAAAATCGTGCGAGAAATTTTTTAACTGAGCAATTTGTATAAAAATTATCCATAAAAATCCGCATAAATTGGCTTAATTCGTGTTTATTCAGGCTTTATGAAAAAATTCTTTAAAAATTTAGCATTGTTGCTGATATTTCTGTCTATCGGTTTTCTCGTTTTCTTTTTCTTTTTCGCATCGGCGGTCGTCGAAAAATCTCTCAATCCGGTCATCAATAAACCGCCGTATCAGGTTTCGGAAAAGGCGAAAAATCTGCACGAAAAATTGTTTGTCGCAGATCTGCACGCCGATTCTTTGCTTTGGAATCGCGATTTAAACGAAGATTCAGAGATCGCGCAGGTTGATATTCCGAAACTATTTCGCGGAAACGTCGCGCTTCAAGCATTTACGGTCGTTACAAAAACTCCGCGCGGGCAAAATATCGAACGCAACACGGACGAAACCGACAACATTTTCTGGCTCGCTCTGGCGCAAAGACAACCGCTCGAAAATCTTTCAAGCCTGACAAAACGCGCCGTTTTTCAGGCAAATAATTTGCAGAAATACAGCGAAAAATCCGGCGGAAAATTGGTTTTAATAAAATCTAAAACCGATCTGAAAAACTTTCTCGAAAGACGAAAAAACGAAAAAATCATCGGCGGCTGGCTCGGCATCGAAGGCGCACACGCTCTGGACGGAAATTTGGAAAATTTAGACGTTCTTTTCGACGCTGGGTTTCGAATGATTTCGCCGTCGCATTTTTTCGATAATGACATCGGCGGTTCGGCGCACGGCGCCCAAAAATACGGTCTGACCGAAAAAGGCAAAGAAATGATTCGCCGGATGGAAGCGAAAAATATGATCGTTGATCTCGCGCACGCTTCCGAAAAAACTTTCGAAGACGTTTTGAAAATCGCCACAAAACCCGTCGTAATCTCGCACACGGGCGTGCGCGGAACGTGCGACAATCAGCGAAATTTATCCGATGAACAATTAAAAGCAATCGCAAAAACAGGCGGAATCGTCGGAATCGGTTTCTGGAACACGGCAATTTGCGGCGCAGATGCGCAAAGCATCGCCAAAGCAATTCGCTACGCGGCAGATTTGATCGGCGCGGACTCGGTCGCGCTAGGTTCGGATTTCGACGGTTCGGTCAAAGTTCCCTTCGACACGAGCGGCGAGGCTCTAATTACCGAAGCACTTCTCAACGAAAAATTTACGGAAGAAGAAATCTCAAAAATTATGGGCGAAAATATTTTGAGAATTTTGAGCGAAAATTTGCCGGATTAATCGAAAGCGGCAAGAGTTTGAAAACGAACAAGAATAAAATATTCTATAAACTGTAAGGAATAACGTAGATTGCTACGGCAAGAAAGTGAAAAATACTGCCGAGCATTACGAAAATATGCCAGATCGCGTGGTGATGACGAAGACTTTCCCACGAATAAAAAATTACGCCGACCGAATAAGCGATGCCGCCCGCGACGATAAGCAAAATCGGCATTAAACCGAGAGCCGCAAACAAAGGCTCGACGGCGATAATGCCGATCCAGCCCATTACGAGATAGGAAATAACGGACGCGCCTT
>CAYUGW010000806.1:0-1915 GCA_964444245.1 uncultured Blastocatellaceae bacterium
CTGGCAATAAACCGCTTCATCCGAATTTTGTGCGCTACATTTTGTACAATACATAATTTGGCAATTTCAGATTTCAAATTTCAAATTTCAAATTATTTTCCCAGGATAAACTTAACCGCAGAATCAATATCTGAATTTTGTTACTAAATCATACCGTAAAAAATATTTTCGCACAAAAAAATGCGGCTGGAAAATTACCAGCCGCGAAGTCTTTTCAGACTAAGAGGAGAAAACTTGTTCCCGGAAAAGAGAAATTGTAAAAACTATTGAGATACCAGACGCATACTTCCGTCCGGCATCCGAACTGTCAAAATATTCGGTTCATAAATCGAGAGCGGCGTAGCGTCTTTTTCTTCGATTTTGGCAACCTCGCTTTTTGTCACCGGGCGAACCGTGTTTGCCAAATTTGAAGGATTTCCGATGGCATTATAACGCGCCGAAATTCTCCTGACGTATTCGCGTGTTTCGCGGTACGGCGGAACATTCCAGCCGAATCTCATCACCGCGCCTTCGCCTGCATTGTATCCGGCAAGCGCAAGTATAACATCACCTTTGAATGTATCAAGCAGCCAACGCATATATTTTACGCCGGCATCGATATTTTGCTTCGGATCGTAGATTTTCGTGACGCCGAACCGGCGCGCCGTCGCCGGCATCAACTGCATCAAACCGCTCGCTCCTTTGTGCGAAGTAGCTTTTAATTTGAATGCCGATTCCTGATGCATCTGCGCGTAAATCAGGAGCGGATCGATATTATAACGCTTGCTCGATTCGACTATATAAGAATCATACGTTGCATTGCCGGTCGTAAATCCGTTCAAACTTCTGTTTGAAGTCAGAGTGATCTGCGTGTAAGCTGCGGTGTTTTTAACGCCGTAACCGTCTCCGACATTCATTGTTTGAGAAGTTTTTTTAACTAATTTTTTATTTTTACCTTTCGCCGGTTTTTCTTCGGTTTTAACAACCGGAGTGATAACCGTCGGCGTAACGATCTGAACGCCCTGACTCGTGTCGAAATTATCAAAAGTCCGGCGGGTTTGAGCATAAGAGGAAACAGCTAAAAAGCAGAGAATAAAGGCGGCTAAAGAAATATTTTTCATTTTCAGAACCATAAAGCTTAAATATTAGAGTTTGTTTGCAGTTTCTAAACGACAGAAATTTTGCGGGTGTTTTGTTCGTTTTTTTGCTCAAGATGTTTGAGCGGTTACTTTGGAAAACTTGAATCAGCTTCCAATTCCAAAACAAGTTTAACACGTTTCAACAATTTTTTGCAATGCAAATCTTCACGGATGTTTTTTCCGGCTTCAATCTTTGGGAAACATCGTTTATCTTTAGAAGAATGCTTTATTTATCGCAAATTCTGGGTCGTCCGATTTTCGATGCCGAAGGCGAAAAGATTGCCGTTATCAAAGATGTCATCGTGCGTTACGGCGAAGAAGATTATCCGCCGATCATCGGACTTGTCGCGCGAATTCGGCGGCGCAATTTCTTTATGCCGCGGGCAAGAATCGCCGTGCTTGAAGAAAGCGGCGCGAAAATGAATTCCGGCGTGCTTGATTTAAGCCCGTTTGCGCGGCGCGAAGGCGAAGTTTTGCTGGCAAAAGATGTTTTGGATAATCAGTTAATTGACGTTGACGGCAAACGCGTCGTCCGCGTTAATGATGTTCAGATAATTACGGTTGCCGATCAATGGCGCGTCAGCGGCGCGGATGTCAGCCTTCAAGGATTTCTGCGGCGTTTGATGCCGGCGGGTTTTTACGGCAGTAATCGTCCGGTCGAAGTTCTCGATTGGGCTGATGTCGGTTATCTGGCAACCGACCGGGCGAGCGTCGCGGTTCGCTTGAAATCTTCAAAAGACAAACTCTCACGTCTTCACCCCGTCGAGATCGCCCAGCTTGCCGCGACGCTCTCGCCG
>CAYUGW010000807.1:0-1913 GCA_964444245.1 uncultured Blastocatellaceae bacterium
ATGCAGATCGCTCGCACCGACTTTTTCCATCAATCTGAAAAGATCATCCATTCTGGTCTGCGTATGCGAACCTGCGGAAGCGGAAGCCGAAACCGGAGATTGCGGCGGCGGCGCATCGTTCGATTGCGACATATCTTCGTAATCTTCAAAATTTTCCAGTAAATGATATTTTTGCTCTTGAACCGGAGTTTCGATCTGTGAATGTGACGGATTTTCGTATTCCATCTTAAATTCTTGCGGTCTGACAGGCGGTTCGTAAGTTGCATTATCGGAAAAGGTCGTGACAAATTCGGGATCGTAAACCGAAACCGTTTCTACTTCGCCCGTTGATTCTTTGCTGATCTCAATTTCATATCCGCCTTCCATTTCAACCGAAGATTCGTAATCATTCGAAGCATTTCCAAAAAGATAATTGTTCGTATTTTTTTCCTGCGCGGTATTTTTTTCTTCGATTATATTGGTAAATGCCGAGACGGGTTTCGGCGGCGCGTAATAATTCGGCGATTCGGCGGGGCTTAATTGATTCGTTTCATCCAATGGTTGCAACGGTTTTGATACGCCGTCTTCGGAGATCATCGGACGAATTATAACATTAAATCCGGCGGGCGATTTTCTGACTAAAAAGCTGAAATTTCCGAGATTATGACTGTGTATAAACTCGATCTCGGGTTGATTCGGAAGCTGTTGTTTTGCCGTCGGCGGAATCAATGGAAAAATTATCGTGCTGATCTGCGTGCCTAACAGCGGTGTGTTGGAAACTTCGGTCATACCGCCGGCATTCAGCACATACGGTGTTTTATTGGGTTCGAGATGCAACTCGTAACTGCAAGTAGATAAAAGAGATTGAAGATATTCGTTTAGCTTTTCCATTGATTTATTTTTCTAATTTATTGATTTTGTAAATTAAGCTTTTTGATAATTTCAGATTTCAAATTTCAGATTTCAAATTAATAGATTAAAGAGAATTTTCTAAAAATAGTCGGGAATGAAATTGTAACAAAATTTAATTTACAGAATTTATTAGATCGATTTTTAAATTTTCCGATAAATGATTTTTAACCGACAAACATTTTGATTGGGTTTGAAATTTGAAATTTGAAATTTGAAATACAGTAGAATACTTAAAAATCGCTCATTTATGTTGGATTTTTGTTTTGAATACACTGAGCCAACGATAAAGCTCAAAACATAGCCTAACATATCAAAACAATGTTTGTCATTAAAATTTTCAATAAATTACGAGGTATTGAAAAAATGGTCAGACCAACCCGGAGAAATGTCTCTCTGAGAATCGGGTAAAAGTCAAAATTTTGGCGGGTAAAATCAGTCTGCAAAAGCGAGAGCCTGACGCACTTTGGCGGGTTGAATCTGGACGAGACTGGCGGGCGCGTCCGCCAGCCAGGTTGTCGGACAAACGCCGCAAGTCGTGCATTTTTCGACCGCCGGACAAGGTTTTGAGGAGAGTGCTTCGTGAGCTTTTTCGTGTTCGGTTTTCAGAAAATCGAAAGACAAACCCGAATCAACGATTGACCACGGCAGAAATTCGCCGTATTCGCGTGTCCGCGAAGTATGAAACAGCGGATCAATTCCCGTAACTCTTAAGGCTTCCTTCAAGTTTCCTTTCAAACGCGCCGCCGTTTCGATAACTTTAGAAACGGTTCTGTCGCCGGACGAAAAAAGTGCCTGTTCGTGCGCGATTCTCGCGCTCATTGCGCGGACTTCGACATTCGGAATGCGCGCTAAATTTTTAGAAACCCATTTCAGGCGGTTTTTCAATTCCTTTTCATCGCAGATCGCGTCCCATTGCAAAGGCGTGTTCGGCTTCGGCACGAAACCGTTTAATGAAGGAATGATTTTTCCGGCAAACCCGAATTTCTTGCCCGCTTCGAGCATCCGGTCTTTGACGCGTTCGA
>CAYUGW010000808.1:0-1913 GCA_964444245.1 uncultured Blastocatellaceae bacterium
CAACGCGCCCCACATCATCGAGCGCAGAAAATCGTCTTTTTCGTTTTGGATATTTCGTAAAACATAATTGCGGCTTTTCTCGTCAAGCAGAAAGATGCCGTAGCCGTAATCTTGGTAGTTCGGGAAAATAAAAATAGGAATTTCACTTAAAGAAAAAGTTTCCGTCTGAATTTGCATTCCTGAAGAATTGAAGTAAAGATAATCTTTATATGACCGTTTTCCGTCTTTATTGATGAGTAAGACTTTGAATTTAACAATTTTTTTATCAGCGTCTTTTTCGTCACGAAAAAATTCAGTTATTAAGAATTTTTCTGTTGGATTCAATTTATAATTTACAATTTTCATGCGGATTTTTGAAACGCCGGGATTTTTAACCCAAGTTTCCGCCCAACCATTTAAATCTCCTTCTTCATTTCCGCTCGCCATTTCAAATTCTTTGACCAAATCTGTCCATTCGGCGTTTTTAAATTCGTGTTTCTTCAAAAACGCTCTGACGGCGATTTGAAATACTTTTTCGCCTAAATAAAACTCGGTTTGTTTCAAAAACGACGGGGCTTTGCGATAGACGATGTTGCCGTAGGCGGATTTTGCCGCGCTCAGGTTTGAGATTTCCTGATAGATCGGCGTTGTGCCGCGTGTGATGTCGGTTAAGTAAGCGGCTTGTTTGTTGCGTTCATAGAAGATTTTCCAGGCGTTGTATTCGGGCATCACTTTTTCCAGCGTTTTATATGCCATAAATTCGGCAAAGCCTTCCTTGAGCCACAGATCGTCAAACCATTTCATCGTCACGGTGTCGCCGAACCATTGATGCGCGGCTTCGTGAAAGATCAGATTGGCGCGGGTGATAAAATCGTTTTTCGTCGGCTCGGTCGGGAAAATAATGCGGTCTTCTCTCAAGAAAGTCGCGCCGGCGTGTTCCATCCCGCCGAACGGAAATTCGGGAATCAAAACAAGATCGTATTTCGGAAACGGGAATTTGTAATCAAACCATTCTTCGAGAAACTTCACGCCTTCACGGTTTAATCGAAAGACTTCTGCGGCGTGTTGTTTGAATTTCTCGGCTTGCGATTTGCGGAAATAAATATGACTTCCAGAAGTCCATCTGTCCTGAGAAAGGTCAGACTGAATTACTGCCGTTTTCGTTGGAATGACATTATTTTCATATAAAACCTCAAAATCACCTGCGGCAAAGGCGAAAACATATGTACTTATTGGCTTTGTTTCTTGAAATTCAAATGACGATAATCCTTGTTTTTCAAGTTTTTTATTTCGTTCCTTTTCTTCAGCCTGAAATTTCTTCGCCGCTCCTTTCGATGCAGGTAAAATTCCTAATGTTTTACTACTGTTTGAAACGACTTTCCAAGTTGTAGGTGCAATTAAATTTAACTGAAACCGCGCCTTTAAATCCGGCTGGTCAAAGACGGGAAACGCCGTGCTAGCGTCCGACGGGACGAACAACGAATAGATATATTCCGCGCCGTCTTCCTTGTCAACATAGCGCGTTACGGCTGCGCCGCTCGTCTTTATAGGCGAGGCGAATTCAATTTTGATAACATTTTCGCCTGTTTTCAGCGCCCCTTTTGGAATTGCTAAATGTTCATCTTTCGCTTGTATTGCTCCGATGAGATACAGAGTGTCATTGACCTGATGCACAATGGCAAACGGTTTGTCTTTATCACTCGCAAACTGTGTCGTCCGCCAATCGAGAATCAAATCATTCTTCGCGCCTGTCTCGGTTAAATTAACGCGAATCTCGATTTCGCCCTTCATCAATGGCGCACCTTTTTCGAGCGTGATATTCAACCTGTAACGCACGTTAGAATAATTTGCGCTTCGCCATTTTGCCAACGCTTGCGATACGCCCGCTTCAATCGGCGGAGCTTGCCCGGAAATTATTTGCGTCATCATAATCA
>CAYUGW010000809.1:0-1910 GCA_964444245.1 uncultured Blastocatellaceae bacterium
ACCAGTTTGTTCGTCCTCAAAAGGTCGTGGTTGAGCAGCACAGCCAGCGGCACAGCTGCTGCTCGACCGTATGCAGACGATTCGGCGGTTTGCGAAATCTGCGTCATCAGATACTGAGTATAGCGCAGGAGGATTTTTTGAAACTCTCCGCTCAATTGAAATTCGTTCAAAAGGGATTTTGACTTCAATCTGAAAGCATCGCCGGCGCTCTGCACGACCGCCCGATTCGGCGTCGTCACGCCGCCCATAAAAAGCGCGATGCCGACCAGCCCGTCTCTGCCCGTCATCCCGATCTCGGCCGTCGAACCGTTTTCCATGATGTACAGCAGGGAAATGATCGCGGTCGTCGGAAAAAAGACGTAATCCAATTTCTCGCCCGATTCATAAATCACTTCGCCGAGCCGTAGTGATACCGGCTGCAGATTGGTTTGCAGGCGGTCGAATTCTTCGGCCGGAAGGGAGGAAAGTAAATAATTCGTTAATGCGCTGTTTTTATCAAGGGGTACGGTTATCTTGCAAATACGTGTCAAATCGTTTCAAATCCAAATCCCGATGAAATAAGTATAGCAAAAAATTTGTGTTTGTGTGCGGCGGCGCACAAATGAAAAATACGCTTCATATGCGCGGCAGCACACGGATAAAAGTTGTTCAAAAGGTTAGACTTATGAAAAGTTGCGGTCAAGACAATGAAAATTGAGCGCGGTCGGTCTCTCACGCAGGAGATATAAAAGCTTTTATGTTTGCAGATTTCTGATGACAAAAGCTTATTGAACGGTCGGTGTTATTTCTCTAATACAAAGACTGTTGATAGCGAAAGCTATGTTGAGGGATGGATTTTAAGTGAAATCCATCCTTCGTTTTTCAAACAAACTCAACGGTACGGATATTCAGGATATGAACCGGAAAATAATAAAAGTTGCCAAACGGAACAGAGGGGAAATAAAAGTAAAATCGCCGATTGGCATCGATCCCCCGAAAATTGATAGTGAAGATCAACTCATCAAGGTCGTCAAAAGCTGGATTGTCGAGCGAAACGAAAATCGCCTGACTGAAAAAGAATTTTCCGACGGTAAAATTTCCGAATGGAAAATGTAGATCCGAGCGGATCAATAAATCCCGAACCGGGATCACTTTCCGTGCCGACCGGCGTCCGGGCGGGCGACGACGGCAAACTGGAGCCAGCGCATATCTTCGATCCGGCAGCCGAGATTCGTAAATAACGCTTCGATGCTTCTTTTGGTGAAGAACCGGAGATGCGTCCGGTCGAGGATGCCGGTGTCCATATATTCCCAGTTTTTTTTGACGAGCAGATCCCAGATGTTCCCGAAGTAACGCACGTTCGGGATCGATGCGACGATCCGGCCGCGTTCGTTGAGCAGGTCTTTGGCGTATCTGACGGCCTCGTAAGGATCGATCATATGTTCGAGGACGTCGTTGAAAACGACGCAGTCGAACTTTTTCTCCGGCAGATTCAGTTTCCGTTCGAATTCGCCGCAGTAAACCCGATCGAGTTTTTGTTCGGCCATCTCCGCCGCTTTTTCATCCGTTTCGACGCCCCAGACTTCCGCCTTTCGTTCTTTTTTCAAAAGCTCGCCGAAGTTCCCGACCGAACAGCCGACATCGAGGATCGCGTGCGCCTCTTGCGGAACAAACGGAAGCATCTCGCGGCGGACGGAAGAGGCGTAAACTTCGAAATCGTTTTCGGCTTTATATTCGGTCATCTTTCGGTTTTAACGCAAAGGCGCAGAGACGCAAAGGGCGCAAGGGAATTTTTAAACTCTCTTTGGATGAGAGATGTCATATTTCAATAACAATGCAAAGTCTGAAAAACCTTTAAAATCCTTTGCGTCTTTGCGTTAAAAATCTTCCGCTGATAAATTGTTCGCGCCGGTTTCGGCGATGAGGTTGCT
>CAYUGW010000810.1:0-1909 GCA_964444245.1 uncultured Blastocatellaceae bacterium
ATTCGGAAATCAGTCGAACCTGGTATCAAACTCTGCGAATCGGCAGAAGCTACGGCGCAAGTTTCGATCAATAATTTTTTTTAATTGATCGTTTCAGTTTTAAGCTGACCGAGGATTTCAGGCTAAAAAGGATATTTGAAAATTTATCCTTTTTAGCCTGAAATCCTCGGTTATTTTTTTTTCAGCTTTTAATTAATAAAACACAAGCCTCGGCTTTGATCGCTCTTTCTTCGCCGATTGCGTCTAATTTTTCGCCGGTTTTCGCCTTTACGCTGACCGAGTCAATCTCGATTTCTAAAACCCGCGCTAGATTTTCCCGCATTTTCTCGATAAACGGGCGGAGTTTCGGTTTTTCCAGATTGATGATCGAATCCACGTTGCCAATCTTAAAACCTTTTTCCTTCATCAAACGCACGGCTTCGGCGAGAAAAACAAAACTGTCCGCATCTTTCCAACGCTCGTCCTTATCCGAAAAATGCGAACCGATGTCGCCGAGCGCGAGCGCACCTAAGATAGCATCCGTTACGGCGTGCGCCAAAGCGTCCGCATCCGAATGCCCGACCGCGCCTTTTTCCGCAGGGATTTCCACGCCGCCCAAAATCAACGGGCGATTCGCTTCGAGCCGATGAATGTCGTTGCCGAAACCGATTCTAAACATTTTCCTCCGGTTCGCTCAAAAAAATCTCCGCAATGCGAAAATCTTCCCTTGTGGTAATTTTAATATTTCGCGCATTTCCTTCGACGAACGAGATTTCAACTCCGATTTTTTCGACCAGAAAACATTCGTCGGTCGCATTTTCTCTCAAATCCGCATTTTCAAAAGCCTTTTTCAAAATTTCAAATCGAAAGCATTGCGGAGTCAGAGCGCGTCTCAAATCTTCGCGGTTAATCGTTCGGACGATTTTCCCGGCGGAGACTTCCTTGATCGTGTCGGTTACTTTCGCGACCAGACACGCCGCGCCCGTTTCTTTTGCTTTTTCAACAGTTAGCGTGATTTCTTTGCCGGACACAAGTGGACGTGCGCCGTCGTGAACCGCGACGATTTCCGCTTTTTCTATCGCTTTAATTCCGCTGAAAACCGATTCGGCGCGAGTTTTTCCGCCCGAAATTATTTTTTCGAGTTTTTTGATTTTGAATTTTTCAGCAATCTTTGAAAAACGCGTCATTTGGTCGGAAGATAAAACTAAAATAATTTCATCAATCGAAGCGCAATTCTCGAATTTTTCTAAAGTATGAATTAAAAGGGGTTTGCCGGAAATTTCGAGAAACTGTTTCGGAACGTCGCCGCCGAATCTCTGTCCGCTTCCGGCGGCGACGATAATCGCGATGTTCATAGAAAATCAGTATAGCGAACGGTAGTGAGCATTTTCAATAACAAAAAACTTGATTTTTACTCGAAGGACTCACTACCGTTCGCTCGTGCTGTTTGAAAATCCTAATCAATTTCCTCGATGATCGTATTTTGCCGCAATTCGCGCGTGGCGGTGCGGAAATTTGCCGAGCGCGAATCGTGGATGCTTGCATTCGATTCTTCAGTCTCGTGTGCATCTTCCCAGAGCCGCCCGAATATCATCTTTCCGGCGGTCGTCTGCAAAACGCTCGTAACGGCAATGTCGGCGGTTTTTCCGATCAGTTTTCGCGCATTATCAACAACGACCATTGTGCCGTCATCCAGATACGCAACGCCCTGATTATATTCCTTGCCTTCCTTCAAAATAAAAACGCGCATTGCTTCGCCGGGAAGCACTACGGGTTTCAGAGCATTTGCCAATTCATTGATATTTAAAACACTTACGCCGCGCAGTTGGGAAACTTTATTCAAATTAAAATCATTCGTTACGATCACGGCATCGAGCAGTTTGCCGAGTTCGATAAGTTTCAGATCAACTTCTTTGACCGCCGGAAAATC
>CAYUGW010000811.1:0-1906 GCA_964444245.1 uncultured Blastocatellaceae bacterium
TTTTACACAAATAACCTAATCAATTTCATTACTGAGCGGTATAGTTATTGCTAACAAGAATTTAGAAGCGTAAGTGCCTCATTATCAATTGGTTTCGCCAATAAGTTCTTGACTATCAACAACCAGTTCTTACTTATTTTCCACCCGTCATAAAAGATTTTCGTGATATTTTTGATCCATTCCGACGGATGTATTTCTGTTTCTTCGTTTTTTTCTTCGTTTTTCTCTTTCTTTTTTGTTTGCTCTTTTTGGCAATCTTGCTTAAATTTCAGCATCAGGATTGCCAATGTCATTAATATATAAAACTGTATCTCGACTCCGTTTTGCGAGTGATTAAACAAATGCAAGCCATTCAAAGTTCGCTTCACATATTTGAAAAACAACTCTATTTGCCACCGATACGCATACAAAATAATAACCTCTAAAGTCGTCAAATCTGTCCGATTGGTAATCAGCCGAAACTTGCTCTGACACACCTCGAATTGGATCAAGCGCACCTTATTGCGATGCTTGTCATTTTTGAAAAGTATCAACTCGTCTTTGATATTTCTAAAACATTTCGGCATTTCAGAAGCGGCTATTTCTAAGGCTTCCTGCACTTCAAATAACAAATTATCTCTCACCCGAAAGATGAAATAGGCGTCTGCTTTCAATACTTTAGCAATAATCTCAAAACTGGCATAACCTCGGTCGGCGATATACGTCACACCTTTTTCCAAGATGTTTTCCAAAAAATTACGCTCCGATGATTTTCCGCTTCCAACCACAAATTCGGTCGGTATCATTCGATTGATCTCAAAACTCAAATGCAGCTTAAACGCATTTTTCGCCTTCCGATATTCGCTCCAACTCATCTGAAGAAGAGTCGGAAAAAGGCTTCCGTCAATCACCTGAAATAAGCCTAATTCGTCTAAACTTTTGATCCGTTTTACTTTGCTTGATGCCAAAACCGTTTCAAACATTTGTTTGAAATACTTGCTCTCAAACCTTGAAAACCCGTCTTTGAGCGTTGAAAACGGAGTGTAAAACAGTCCTAATCCACAGCATTTGGCGTTGGTTGCCAACTCAATCGGCAAACTTCTCAAAGAACTCACTTGCTCCAGATAAGCAAAAAGCAATTTCTTAACAAAATCCGCAAAAAACAATTTCTGCGAATCGGATTCTTGGTCTATAATTGGCGATATTGAAGCAATTATTGCTTCAAGTGGTTGTAAAAGTATGGAAAATAGTGTTTTTTTCATACTTAAATATCTATTTTTTCATACTTTTACTCCAATCAGCAATTTCTATACCGCTCAGTAATGATAAATAATAATTTAACTGTTTTTGAATTCTACAATAGAATTAAATTAAGAATTAACAAAAGAATTATAAATTTATACAAAGAATCACCTAATTTTGATCAAATGACTTTGGGGAAAATGTTAAATGATATGATTAAAGGACTTTCTTTTTTCAGCACGTATTAATATCTTACGCGATTTTAGAGTTTTAGCCTAATTCATGAGTCTTTCCGCAAGAAGTTAGCTATCACCGACCTTTTTCAGTTCCTCATGGAGATTGGAAAAATCATTGATAAATTCTTCGACTTCGCGTTCGTCCTGATCGGAATATTCGACGATTTCCGATTCCAATTTGCCGTTTCGCAGAGTCAAACTGACAAAACATTTTTCAGGAAATCCGTTTGCAAGCGCGAATTCCTTTGGGACTTCGACGACACAGCTGTCAAAATTTTTCGATTTTTTATTCCTTAAAGTTTCTAACATAACAAAACCTCAACCTGGATTTTAACATTATTCGTGGTTTTATAAAATCAAATTTTTCCTCAAATCTGTTTCAGCCGAAGCTATATTTTTAGCAGAACATTTGTCGGTTATTATCAAATATCGGAACTCTTTGCTAAAAT
>CAYUGW010000812.1:0-1900 GCA_964444245.1 uncultured Blastocatellaceae bacterium
GGGAATTGGTTTATTATTCGTTCGAGCGACGGCGGAACGACCATCACCACTTTTGGAGGAGCGGGCGATCTGCCTGTTGCCGCCGATTATGACGGTGACGGTAAAGCGGATGTAGCTATTTTTAGACCTTCGGACGGCTCTTGGTGGCTTGGTCGCTCGAGTGCCGGATTGATCGTGACAAACTTTGGGACATCAACCGATAAAACGGTTCCGGCGGATTACACGGGCGACGGCAAAGCGGATGTGGCAATTTTCCGACCTTCGACGGGAGAATGGTTTATCTTGCGTTCGGAAGATTTTTCATTCTACTCGGTGCCGTTCGGTGCAAACGGCGACATTCCTGCGCCGGGTGATTACGACGGCGACGGAATAGCTGATGTGGCGATTTTCCGCCCGTCAACCGCAACCTGGTATATCAGCGGCTCGACATCCGGCACACAAATCGCCGGATTCGGTGCGACGGGCGACCAACCTGTTCCGAGCGCATTTGTCAGATAGTTTAGGAAAATAAAAGAATGAGGGTTGAAGAATATATTAAATTTGATACATTCTTCAACCCTCATTTTTGCTTACCTTTTAAAGTTACGCCGCTTCGTCCAATTCGCGGACGACTTCGAGCGCGGTTGTGGCTTTTTTCTCGATCATATCTCTGGTGATCGTCAATTCCTTGATTTTCTTTTGCGACGGCAGATCATACATATAATGCAGAAGAACTTCTTCCATAATCATCATCAAACCGCGTGCGCCGACCTTTCGCTTTTGCGCCAGTCCGGCAACCGCTTTGATCGCGTCGTCGGTAAATTTCAGGCGAACATTATCGAACTCGAATTTACGCTGATATTGTTTCAGAAGCGCGTTTTTCGGTTCGGTCAAAATTTGCACGAGTGCCGCTTCGTCGAGTTCGTTTAAAACTCCCAAAACCGGCAATCTGCCGACAAATTCGGGAATCAAGCCGTAATGAATCAAATCTTCCGGTTCGAGTTTTTCATACGCTTCCGCCTGCCGGTCTTTGCTGGCTTTGATTTCCGCCTGAAAACCGAGCGATTTATTGCGAAAACGCTTTTCGACGACTCTGTCCAAACCGATAAATGCACCGCCGCAGATAAATAAAATATTGGTCGTGTCAACCGGACAAAATTCCTGCTGCGGATGTTTGCGCCCGCCCTGCGTCGGAACATTGGCGACCGTTCCTTCCAGAATTTTAAGTAATGCCTGCTGAACGCCTTCGCCGGAAACATCGCGCGTGATCGAAGGATTGTCGTCTTTGCGGCAGATTTTATCAATTTCGTCTATATAGATAATTCCCTGCTGCGCCAGTTCGACATCGCCGTCCGCCGATTGCAGCAGGCGCAAAATTATATTTTCAACATCTTCGCCGACATAACCGGCTTCGGTGAGAGTCGTCGCGTCAACGATGCAGAAAGGAACGCTCAAAACTCTCGCAAGGGTTTGCGCGAGCAGAGTTTTTCCCGTTCCGGTCGGACCGATCAGAAGAATATTGGATTTTTGCAATTCGATGTCCGAGCGGCGTTTTGCCATCTCGATGCGTTTGTAATGCTGATAAACGGCGACCGACAGACGCTTTTTGCTTTCGTCCTGCCCGATCACGTATTCGTCTAAAAATGCCTTGATTTCGTGCGGTTTCGGAAGCGAAGTGCGAATTGTCGCCGCTTCTGCCTGTTCGTCGTCATTGATGATCTCGTTGCAGATGTCTATACATTCATTGCAGATATAGACACTCGGTCCGGCAATCAATTTCTTTACTTCGTTCTGCGATTTCCCGCAAAATGAACAGCGCAAAATTTCTTCTGATCGTCTTAAAGCCATAATTGGATTTTGGATTTTGGATTTTGGATTTTGGATTTTTCTTCTGTTTTATTTGATATTTTGATAAAACATC
>CAYUGW010000813.1:0-1890 GCA_964444245.1 uncultured Blastocatellaceae bacterium
CAAATACCGCGTTTTCGATTCGGATTTCGTGGTCGAAAACGGCAAACTCTACGAAGTTTTCAAAGATTTGAATGCGGCGGTCGAAATGAAGGTTTCGCCGATTGAAGATCGCGGATTATCCATCGAGGGCAAAAACTTCCTGTTTTACGGCAGAAAAATGCCTTCGATCGGACTCAATGTCGAATTCAAAAGCCGCGCACGAGAAGACGGAACTTTGCATATTGACGGGCAATTATCAATGAAACCGAAAACGAAATTCGGCGAGTTTTTAGCTCATAAAATCTTGCGAAGACCGCGAAATTTGGGAAGTATTCATTATGTTGCAACGCGCAAAGCGTCTTGAAAATTCGGATTGACAAAAGTTTCCTGTCCCGTGCCGAGCCAGCTTTTCGCTTCATTCGTTTTTGCCGGAAATCCCATATATCTTTTGAGAAAAAACGCGGCGAATTTCACGTTTGAATCGCGTTTCTGCAAAACACTTTCGTCGCCCGCGCACCAGCGGCGCAGAGTTTCAAAACCGTATTCCGTACCGAGCTGCATCACGGGGCGAAAAATAATCGAATCGATCATTTCGCCGAAAAATCCATAGCGCGTTTCGTAATCGTAAACCGTGCGAAAATACGTGCCTTCGGCGCACGGTTTGTATTGCCAGATGCCGCGCCCGATTGTTATCAGAGATTTCCAATCGCCGGATTCAAATTCAAAGGTCGAAAGCTTCGGCGGCGAATTTTGCAAATATCTGCCGATGCCTTTGACCTCGATGCCGAAACCGATCTTCGTCCGGTAATCCATTAAATTAAAACCGTTTTCGTCCTTTTCTTCCAAATATTCGATATGCGAAAAACGTATATCCCAGAGCGTGTGAAGCTTCGGATTTTGCGAGCGTTCCCATAAAAGCTGCGCCGCGCACGGAATTATCGCTTCGACGACGATTTTATTCGATTTTTTCGGCGTAGTTTTTTCGTCGAACTTGAGCCATTTTCGCAAATCCAAAGAAAAAGTTATGAGCGCGATAACGCCCATCGCCGTCATAAAAATTCTCAAAATCGCGGGAACATCCGGCGGCGAATAAACAATTGCCGTCGCCAAAAGCCGGTCTGCCCAAATCGCCTGAAAAGTAACGATCAAATACGCGCCGACGAGCAGACTTAAAACAATATGCATAAAATACTCGCCGCGCGGCAAACCGCCCTGCGCGGCGCGGCTTTTGTTTTCTTCCAGAACATCCGCCCACGCAATAAAAATATCGAAAAAATAAAGCACACCGAGCAAAACAAGCGCAAATCCGTGAAAACGAAAATTCGCCACCCAGATAAATTGCAGAGCATAGATCAGATGCCGCCAGACGTGCCAGAAAACCTCGCGCCGGCATTCCGGGCGCAGGTGAAGTTTGCATTTGTAATTGTGAAAATACAGAACATCGAAAAGCCCGAGATGCGCGATGATTAAAAGCAGATAAAAGGAAGTTTCCATAAAATTTTCTCCGAAAGGATAAAGCCGAAAATCTTTAGAGCAAATTATATTCCAAGGCGGAAAAGCCTGATTTTATGAAGTTTTGAGAGAAATTTTTTTGCAGTTTGCGAAAGATTTTTCGCAGAATAAATGTGAGAAGCTGTTTGGAAACTCGAAAAAAGTCGCTGAAAGCGACAAACATTATAGCCTATGGTGAAACCATAGGTCGTAATCAAAGATTCAACCGCTCGCTGAAAGTGAGCAACATACCTTGATTGTTCGACACTTTCAGCGTCGGAAAGAAATCAAATTCCTAGTGATTCTCACTAGGCTATAATGTTTGTCATCTTTAGAGCCGTGCATTGATTAGTAATAAAATCAGAATAGTGAGCGGTAGCGAACACTTCCGCCTAAATTCAAGATTAAAGGTTGCTAACC
>CAYUGW010000814.1:0-1888 GCA_964444245.1 uncultured Blastocatellaceae bacterium
ACGATATTCTCCAGAAGGCGCAGATGAAAATGCCGGAAAATCAAACTCAGGAAATATCAACGATTCAAAATCAATCGCGCCGGATTTTAGTCGTTGACGATAACAGCGACGCGGTGGAAATGATGGAAATTCTTCTTTCAATGGAAGGCTACGCGACCCGCACGGCTTTTGACGGCGAAACCGCCTTGGAAATCGCCGGGGAATTTCACCCCGAAATCTGTCTGTGCGACATCGGTCTGCCGGAGATGAACGGCTACGAACTCGCCGGACATCTGCGCAAACTTCTTCCCGCAGCCCTTTTAGTTTCGGTTTCGGGTTGGGGACAGGAAGAAGACCGCCAACGCTCGATCAAATCCGGCTTTAATTATCATCTGGTCAAACCCGTCCAATTTGACGACCTTTTGAAACTTATTCAGAAAAAAGACGGATGAGATGAAAATCATAAAATATATTTTTTATATTTCAGTTCCTATGATTTGCGCTGCGGCAGTCGGGATATATTTCGGTTATTTTAAGTATTTTGAAGAATTAAAACATGGAAGCGATGAAGTTGACGCAATGCGTTGGGCTTTCATCGGCGGTTTATTTTTAAGCCCGCTCGGTTTGGTTTTCGGTTTGATTGTTGATTTATGCGCCTGGTTGATTATTACTTCTAATGACAAGCAAAAGAATAAATAAATTATCCTTTCCAGGTTATTGTTATTCCGCCCGGTGATAATCCCTGACAGCCTTTTCCCCAAAGAAACATCGTTAAAAATTCGTAATCTTCCGTAAAACTAGTCTCACAATCCATTACGGTTAATTCCTTATCTTTTTTCAATAATCTGCCTCTTCCGTTTAACATAATAATTCGTTCGGCGGCTCTGAGGGCTTGGAAGGAACTACTTCTATTAAATAGAATAATTTTCTTTGCAAAACCCGCTTTATTAAATTCGGCTCTGATTGATGACCGGCGTTCATCTCTAAAGCAAATAATTTCTTTAGATTCTACGGGACAATTTATTTCTTTACCGGATTTGTCGAAGCACTTTCCGAAATCCTCGTTACAATTTACTGCCTTACCGAACAATTCTTCAATCTCGCTTCGCGTCGGTGCTTTACTTTTGCTATTTACTGCTGAACTTGTTTGTGACTGGGCGTTTTGAGCAAAGGCAAGAATTATTACAAAAATAAAGATTAAAATTGTTGGTTTCATATTAGGTTTGATGCAAATAAATTGCTTAAAACAATAATGGAGTATAAGCATTTCACTTATACTCCATCATTTTTTTTCTATTTATCGCACGACTTCGCTGGCAATTTTGCCGTTGATGATTGTGCCGGTGCAATGCGTCGTGTATTCAAACGGATCGCCGTTATAAAGTGCGATGTCGCCGTCTTTGCCTTTTTCGATCGAGCCGATGCGTTTTTCCAAACCGAGAATTCTTGCTGCGTCAATCGTGATCGAAGCGAGCGCGTCGCGCATTGAAAGTCCGTTTGCCGCCGCGATTGCCGCTTCAAAAAGTACGACGCGGGTTTTCGGTACGTAGCCTTCGTAGCCGCTCTGAATGGCAAAAGGAATCCCCGCGCGTTTTAATTTGGAAGCCGTTTCCATCGAGAGATTTTCCGCATCGCCGCCGGCGCGAAACATCGTCGGATGAAGAATGACGGGAAAGCCCGAAGCCTTGATTTCATCGAGCAGAAGATGCGCGTCCGATGCGCCGTCCAGCACGATTTTGATATTAAATTCCTTGGCGATCCTCAGCGCGGTCATAATGTCCTGCGATCTGTGCGCCGTGATGAGCAGCGGAATCTGACCTTTGATCACTCTGTCCATAATCAACGCTTTCAAATCGGTCGATGGTTCTTTTTTCTTCGCATTTTCCTGCGCTTTAATTAATTCGCCGCG